>DATDLP010000127.1:0-17697 GCA_036519255.1 Croceibacterium sp. | reverse complement strand
GTTTGCGCTCAGCCGCGGGGTTCTCGGCTTCGCTCGAACCTGTCCCTCGACTTCGCTCGGGACGAACGGGGGGAGGGTGAGAGGAGGGCGTGCTGTCAGGGCAGCCGCTCGACCAGCACCCTCACCCCGGCCGTCGTGCCGCCCGAGATCTCGATCGCGTGCGGCCCCGGCTCGAGAGCGAACGAGACCGCCTTGCGGATGCCCGAGCATGCCGGGCCGGGGCCGAAGCGGACGGTCTCGGCGGGCTTGCCGTCGTACACCACGTCGACCCACACCGGCTCGCTGAGCCCGACGCGGTAGGTGCCGGCCTGCTCGACGGCGAAGCTGGCCATGCCGCCGAACGAGGCCGCCTCGCCTTCGCCTTGCGGCAGGGTCAGGTAGGCCACTTCGCCGTCGGGGTGGAGCGAGAGGCGGACCGCCTCGCCCACCGCGAACGCAGCCTGCGCCGCGCTCGCCGCGTCGCGCGCAGAGGCGATCGTGCGCGGGGCCTTCCACGGCTCGGCCACGGCGGGGCAGGCCGGCTGCTGCGCCGGCTGCTCCTGCGCAGAGACGCTAGCGCAGGCCGAGAGCAGCACCATCGAAGCCAGAACCATCCTTCGCATAACGCTGCTTCCCCTAACTATATTTCATCGTCCCGTTTATCCCCTTGACCCACGTTCGGGTTGTGGTAAGAGGGGGAATGACGAAGAAAAGCCCTTCCGCCAGCCCCGAGTTCTCAGTCCGCGAGTTCTTCGCGCGCTTCCCCGATGAGCAGGCCTGCCTTGAGCATATCATGGTGGTTCGCTTCGGTGGGACGAAGACTGATTGCCCGTCGTGTGGCGTCGAAGGCCAGTTCCACAAGCTGCGCGACCGTCGAGTCTATGCCTGCCCGAACTGCCTGTTTCAGATCGCCCCGACTGCCAACACGATCCTGCACGACACGCGCACCCCGCTCGTCTCGTGGTTCTACGCGATGTATCTGTTCTGCACGACGCGCCACGGGGTGAGCGGCAAGGAGCTGCAGCGCCAGCTCGGCGTGACCTACAAAACTGCCTATCGCATCGGGATGCAGATCAGGAAGCTGTCGGGCGACGTTGGCCTTGACGGCCTGCTGCACTCTCACGTCGAGATCGACGAAACCTACATGGGCGGTCGCGCGAAGGGCAAGGTTGGTCGTCCCGGTCGCAACTCCAAGGCGAAGACCCCGGTTGTCGCGATCATTGAGCGCGGCGGGCGCACCGTCGCCGAAGTCGTGCCGGACGCTACCACGAAGACCCTGCGCCCGCTTGTGAACCGCCTTGTCGAGCCCGGCACCGTGGTTTCCACCGATGGCTGGCGCGCCTACCTCTTACTGGAACGTGACGGCTACACGCACGGCATCGTCGACCATGGCCGCAAGGAATATGCGCGCACCGACGCGGACGGCACCGTACATCATACCAACTCGGTCGAAGGCTTCTGGCGGCTCTTCAAGGCCTCGGTTCGCAGCACGCACGTTGCGATCAGCCCGAAGCACATGCAGCGGTATCTGGACGAGTTCAGCTTCCGCGCTTCGCACCGTCACCGCGTGAACGGGATGTTCGATCTTCTGGTTGGGGCGCTGTGACACGCTCCACCAGGGCCTCGAATTGAGCACGGTCGGCGTCGCCGATTCCAGCAGCTTCCGCTTGCCGTATGAACGATTCCAAATCGTTGGACGCAAGCGCGTCCGCGAGGGTCATACGTTCCATGACGCCCGCCTATAGACGGACTCAGGCAATTTTGCTATGCCCGCCAAGCGGTGGGAGCTTTCGCCCCCACCGCGGCAGGCTACGGCGTATTAAGAGGATCGCTAGTAGGGTGGCCAACCCTAGGGCGATCAATCCTGATACGATCATGGTCCGTCCTTTAGGTCCCCGGAGACTGAGCCGCTCCGGGTCGGCTGCCTAGGCAGGCACAGGTTCAATCAGCAGGCTCAGCCCGCTGATTATCGAATAGAGAGGCACCACCCTCTCTGGCGAAAGAAGCGCTAGGCGGATTTCCGCTTGGCGCTTCTTCTTCGTTGGAGGGATGCGAGTAGTAGTCGCCCTCCTTCCGAAGTTTATTCTTGAACAGCTCTCTGCTCAGCCAACTATAGATCCGGTTAGGCTGCTCCTCGAGCCTCTCGCGCAGAAACTCATTCTCTCTGGCGGCGGCAATGGCCTCAGCAGCGGTGAATGGCTTACCTCTCTCCTGCATCACCTTGTGCATAACGCTGTTGAAACTCAGTGAGGCCGGGTTCTCAAGGCGTTCCTCGACAAGTTCGCCGCTCCGAATCCTAGCGAAGATGTCGGGATGGTAATACAGCCCGTCGTCACGAACGGCCTTACGGCGCTCAACCAGGCGCAACAGTGCGTTACTGATGGAGGTGGGCGTCTTCTCAACCCGCGCCTTGAACGCATCGAGTTCACCGAGACGCGCCCGGAACCATGCCGGTGAACGGCCTCCTGCCTCGCCAGCAAGCATAGCTTCAATGGCGTCTGTTATCGGCACGCGCTTTTCCCGCGGAGGAGAAGGCGCGTGAGCTCGCGCGGGCCCGCGCTGCCTCAACGTTGAAGCGCTGGCCGGGTCGGCCATCATCGCAGCGGGCAGATCGGGAGCCTCGCCCAATAGCGCGCTGAGCACATTTTCCGGCAACAGTTGCGCAAGCGCGTCCAACTTCTGCTGCACCGAGCGGAGGCGGCTAAGAAGCTCACTGTACTCACGCGCGAGCGCATCGCGCTCGGCGACCCACTCCCGCACGTGAGCGGCAGTGATGAGTGGCGTGGAGATTGCGTCCTCGGTCATGCCTCCCTGTAACTCACCTACACACCTTTGCGCAAGAGTGGGAGAGGGAGGTGTTGACGATATCCCCGTCTCTGTCGTATGGGGGCAGAGACGGCCCGCCGTCTTCTTCTGCTAGCCCCAAACCCTGATACGGGCGGGGCGCATGGGGCGACCCCGGAGCCCGGGGCTTTAACCCCGGACCCCTGCAGGAGATGTACGATGAGGCAGTCGTGCGCTTGGCCGAAGGCGGTGTCGGTAATCGACTATTACCGTCTTCGGTACGGCAGGTGGGAGCATGTGTGCTCGCACTGCCGGGGTTATCCGACCCGCTAGACCCGGGATAGGATAGCCTGACCAACCTTGCGGCGGGTCGTCACCTCATAGCATCCCGGGACTCCTCATCTCAAGGGTTTATATACTTGACCCACCTCCGGCGGATAACGTGGGTCAAGGGGATAAACGGGTTCATCGTATATGGCATGCCGTATTCATTCGAATATGGCCTTGGCAGATGCGGGGCGATCCGGACAAGAGGGGAATTCCAGTGCGCGTCGTTCCGCCAGTGACTGCCTGTGCCACCGCCTGCGCCATCCTATGCCTGCCCGCCGCCGCCTGGGCCCAGGACACGGATGAGGCCGACACTGCTTTCGAACTCGGCCAGATCGTCGTCCGCGCAAAGGTGGACGAGACCGCCGTGGTCGGCAGCGAGACCCTCGGCCAGGAAGCGATCGAGGCGTTCAACCGCAACACGCTCGACGACGCGGCGGCGCTTCTGCCCGGCGTCAGCGCCTCGAACTCGGGCGGCTCGCGCAACGAGCGGCTGCTGTTCGTGCGCGGGTTCGACCGGTTCCAGGTGCCGCTGTCGATCGACGGCATCCGCGTCTACCTGCCGGCCGACAACCGGCTCGACTACGGCCGCTTCCTGACCCCCGACGTGGCCGAGATCCAGGTCGCCAAGGGCTATGCCTCGGTGCTCGACGGGCCCGGGGCGATGGGCGGCGCGGTCAATCTCGTGACGCGCAAGCCGACCAAGGCGCTCGAGGCCGAGGCGCGCGGCGTGCTCGAGCTCGACCGCGAGCTCGATTATGCGGGCTATACCGCGTTCGCGCTGCTCGGCACGCGGCACGAGCGGTGGTACGCGCAGGCGAGCTACGCGCGCAACGAGCAGGACCACTGGGACCCGCCCGGCGACTTCGTGCCCACCGCGAGCGAGGACGGCGGCGAGCGCGACTTCTCGCGGACCGAGGACTGGCGCGTGAACGTCAAGGCGGGCTTCACGCCCAACGCGACCGACGAGTACTCGCTCAGCTACACGCGCCAGGAAGGCTCGAAGAACGCGCCGCTCAGCACGACCGACCCGGTGGCGATCCAGCGCAACTGGGCCTGGCCGTGGTGGAACCTCGAGAGCGTGTACTTCCTCTCGACCACCGCGGTGACCGATGCGGTGACCGTCAAGGCACGTGCCTATCGCAACGCGTTCGACAACCTGCTCGCCGCCTACGACGACCGCACGCAGACCACGCAGACGCGCCCGAGGGCGTTCAATTCGTACTACGAGGACGAGGCCTGGGGCGGCTCGCTGCAGGTCGACGGGCAGCTCGACGCGGCCAACCGGCTCAGCGTCGCGCTGCATTATCGCAGCGACGAGCACGTCGAGTACCAGCAGAGCTTCCCCGCCGGCACCACCGAGCCGCCGCAGACCAACAAGGAGGACACCTGGAGCCTCGCCGGCGAGCTCGCCTCGGACCTTTCGCCGGTGGTCAGCCTGACGATCGGTGGCAGCTACGACTGGCGCGACCTCGCGCGCGCCGAGGAGTTCGGCCCCGTGCCGGGCGGGGGCAACACGCCGGTCCTGTTCAGCTACCCGATCCGCGACGCCAACACCTACGGCGTGCAAGGCCGGCTCGCGTGGCAGGCCAGCGAAGCGACCGGTCTGTACGCCAGCGTCTCCTCGCGCGCGCGCTTCCCGACGATCTTCGAGCGCTTCAGCTCGCGCTTCGGCGGCGCGGTGTCGAACCCCGACCTCACGGCGGAGCGCGCGACCAACTACGAGATCGGCGGCGCGACCGACCTCGGCGCGCTGCACGCCGAGGGGGCGGCGTTCTATTCGGATATCTCCGATGCGGTCGTCGCCTTCCCGTTCCTCTACCAGGGGCAGGCGGTGACGCAGAGCCGCAACCTCGGCAACGGTGAGTACTACGGCTTCGAGCTGTCGCTCGATGCGCGGCTCGGCGAGACGTTGACCGCGGGGGCGAACTACACGCTGACCGAGCGCAACCTCGAGGACCCCTCGAACGCGGCGTTCGAGCCGACCGGGGTGCCGAAGCACAAGGCGCTGGTTTGCGCCCAGTGGCAGCCGCTCGAGAGGCTGCGCGTGCGGCCCAGCGTCGAATTCGCTTCGGACCGCTGGACCACCAACTCCGCCGGCACGAGCTACTTCGAGACCGGCGAGTACGTGCTGGCGAACCTGAGGGTCGATTACGACGTGACCGACCGCATCACGTTCGGCGCCGGCGTGCGAAACGCGTACGACGAGCTCTATTTCCTCGCCGACGGCTTCCCCGAGCCGGGCCGCCGGTTCTTCCTCACCGCGCGGCTGCGCAACTGAAACGAGAAGAAGCCGCGCGGCAGGGGGGCTACCGCGCGGCTTCCGGGAGGGCCGAGGCCCCTGATTCAGCCGTCGCTGGGCGCGACGTGGCGGCTCATCGCGGTCTGCACCCTCGCGCGCAGCGCCGGGTCGGACTGAGCGGCCCGGCCGATCGCGTTATACTTGGTCGGATCGAGCCCGGATTCGGCCACCGCGGCCTGCATTGCGGTCTGCTTCTGCTCGGCTGCGATCGTCGCGTCGGCCTGGATCGCCTGCAGCTTGACGGTCGCCTTGGCGAAGCTGTCGACGTCGGCCTCCGAAACATCGGCCACGGCGAGCGAAGGCGCCGTCGGGGCCGGCGCCGCGGCGCTGGCGGGCGGGGCAGGCTCGGCCGGGAGCGCCGGCTCTGTCGTCGCGTCTGCGAGCGGATCGGCAGGCGCCGCCGGCGCGGCCGGGAGCGCGGGCTCTGCCGGAAGCGCGGGTTCCGGGGCGGCACCGGCCAGCGGATCGGCGGCGCTGGCTGGCTCGGCCGGAAGCGCGGACTCGGCCGGAGCTGCCGGTTCGGCATGCGCGGCGCCGTGCGCCTCGGCTTCGGTCGCCGGTTGGTCGGCAGGCTGCGCGTGTGCGGCTGTGGTGGCCAGGATCAGGCCGGACAGCGAATAGACGAGCTTCTTCATGAGTACTCTCCTTCGATCGCCCAATCACTCATGACAACGAGTGATTGGGCGGTCCTTTCAATCTATTTTCCAGGGATTGGACTATGGATGAGAAACACGCCCTGGTCGGTTTGTTAACGACAATGTTGTTGCCCAACGGCCAGACTGCAATTGTTCGGCGACAGCTCGTTCCGATGATCGGGTGAACTGTATTCCCAAGCAGGGTTCCCGTGGGCCGTCGCAAAATTGCCGCTTTTCGTCGTGTTCTTATTTTCGGGGGAATCATCGTACCGGAGCGGAACGGCGCTTTCGTGCTTCCCTGCCGTCGGCGCGCATGGCATCCCTGCCGCATAACGAACCTGGGGAGGACAGCGTGGCGGTTTCATTCAGCGAGGCGATCTCGCGCCAACCGCTCAGGGCGTTCTCCGCGCTCACGTTCGCGGTCTGCATGCTGGTCCTCATCGCCGACGGCATGGATGCGCAGTTGCTGGGCATCGTCGCACCGATCGTGCTCGAGGAGTTCGGTGTCGACCGCAGCACGTTCGGCGTGGCCGTGATGGCGGCGCTGATCGGCTTCGGCCTGGGCTCGTGGGGGGGCGGCTGGCTCGGCGACAAGATCGGCCGCCGCTGGTCGCTGGCGATCGGGACCGTGATCTTCTCCGCTGCGACCATGGGCGCGAGCCTGGCCGCCGACGTGTGGGAGATGGCCGCGTGGCGGCTGGTCAGCGGGCTCGGGTTCGGCGCCGCCTATTCCACCGCGATCACGCTGACCGGCGACTGGCTGCCCGATCGCTGGCGTTCGGTCGGGGTCACGACGATCTCGGTCGGCACGCCCGCGGGTGGAACGGTCGTCGGCGCGCTCGCGCCGACGCTGGTCGAGGAGTTCGGCTGGCGCGGTACCTTCGTCGCGGTCGGCGCGGGCACGATGTTGATGGTGGTGCTGATCGTCCTCGTCCTGCGCGAGAGCCCGGCCTACCTGCTGGCGAAAGGCCGGACGGACGCGGCACACGCCGTGGCGGGCAAAGTGCTCGACGGCGAGTTCGAGCTGGTGGCCGAGCAGCACGCGAGCGACAGCACGGGCGGCTCGATCGGCGTGTTCCACCCGACCAACTTCAGGCTCAACCTCGGCGTGGGTATCGCCTTCGCCGCGGCGGCAATGGTCGCCTATGCGATGCTCAACTGGGGCACGACTTTCCTGACCGCCAAGGGCTTCCCGTTCGAGGAGGCGAGCTATGCGGTCTCGGTCGGAGGGCTGACCTCGATGGCGGCGGCGATCGTAACCGGGCTGCTCG
Source organism: Croceibacterium sp. (assembly GCA_036519255.1). Taxonomy (GTDB): domain Bacteria; phylum Pseudomonadota; class Alphaproteobacteria; order Sphingomonadales; family Sphingomonadaceae; genus Croceibacterium_A. Next base: position 10,399 of record DATDLP010000127.1, on the reverse strand, counting down.
TGGATCGCTTCGGTTCGCGACCGGTGTTTCTGGCGATCGCGTCCGGCCTCGTTGCCACGATAATCGTGCTGGCGCTCAAGATGGAAACAATGTCGAACGCCCCCGGCGAGAGCGAGCGCCTGCTGGTGATAGCGCTCTACGGCCTTGCTGCTGCGCTGTTCAGCGCGGCGATCGCCGGAATGTATGCGGTAATGACCTACGCCTATCCGTCCGCCTGCCGCTCGGCGGGTATCGGCTTCGGGATTTTCGTGGCGCGGGTCGGCGCGATCGCCGGGTCCGGCCTCGGCGGGACGCTGATCGACATGGGGGAGGGCAGCCTGCTACCGTATTTCGGCACGCTGGTCGCGGTATCGGCGCTGGTGTTCGCCGCCCCGCTGATCGTCGACCGCCACGTTCCGCCGGCGCGCAGCCGCGCCTGAAGACCTCGGCCATCGTCGGCGTGGCCGACGACGGCTGTCACCTGACTTCGGTCAACGCACCCGCGGGCCGCCGAACGGCAGCGGCGGAGGGGGACGGCGCGCACCGCGCGGCAGCTGCGCCTGGTAGGCCCGGCCGCAGTGCTCGACGCAATACGGGAAGCCCGGGTTCACCTTCTCGCCGCAGAAGTGGAAATCGGGCTCGCCCGGATGCCCCATCGGCCAGCGGCACACACGGTCGTTGAGGTCGAGCAGGCTGGTTTTCTCGGAAATCTCCGGGCTCGGCTTGGCCGGCACCAGCCGGCGCGGCGGAGCCGGCGGGATCGGCGCCTGCTGGTCGCCCGGGCCCTGGCGCAGGAAGCCGCCCGGTCCGACCGAGACCACGCGCGGCATGTCGGGCGCCCGATCGGGCAGCGGCTGGCTCGGCGTCTCGGACGTCGCGCTGGCGGTTTCCTCTTCGTCGTCCTCGTCCTCGAGCGCGACATCGATCTCGTCATCGGCTTCGGGCTCGGCCGGGGCCGCCTTGACCTTCGGCACCGTCGGGCGGGGCTCGGCCGGCTTGGGCCGCGGCTCGGGCTTGGGCTCGTTGGCCTTGACCGGCGAGGGGCGCGCCTTGAGCCCGAGCCGGTGCGCCTTGCCGATCACCGCGTTGCGCGAGACTCCGCCGAGCTCGTCGGCGATCTGGCTCGCGGTGGCGCCGCTTTCCCACATCTTGGTCAGCGTCGCGATACGTTCGTCGGTCCAGCTCATTCGGTGTCCATCTACTCGTCAGGTGGGCGGGGGCCGCACAGGTCTTGCCAGCACTCCCTGCGGCCGATAGTCGCGCCGCATGGTCGATCCAGCCCCCGCCTTACCGGAAAGCGCCGGCAAGCCGCAAGATTTCGTCGACCCCGTCGCAAGTGCCGGGCGCAGGTTCCCGCCCAAGGGGCAGCCGCTGATCACGGGTTTCAACCGGATCGGGCTGTGGAGCCTCTATATGAAGGAGGTGCGGCGGTTTCTCAAGGTGCAGACGCAGACCGTCTGGGCACCGGCGGTGACCACGCTGCTTTTCCTCGTCATCTTTTCCGTGGCGATGGGGCGCGCGGGGCGCGAGGTGCTCGGAGTCAACTTCGCCACCTTCGTCGCGCCGGGGCTGATCATGATGGGCATGATGCAGAACGCGTTCGCCAACTCGAGCTTCTCGCTGCTCGCGGGCAAGCTGCAGGGGACGATCGTCGACCTGCTGATGCCGCCGCTGACCGAGGCCGAGCTGCTGATCGGCATCGTCGGCGCGGCGATGACCCGCGCGGTGATGGTGGGCGGGGCGGTGACGCTGGCGATGGCGCTGTGGCCGGGGATCGACATGATGGCCGCGCACCCGTGGGCGATCGTGTGGTTCGGGCTGATGGGCGCGATGATGCTGTCGCTGATGGGGCTGCTGACCAGCATATGGGCCGAGAAGTTCGATCACGCTGCGGCGGTGACCAACTTCGTCGTCGCGCCGCTCTCTTTGTTGTCGGGCACGTTCTACGTGATCCACAACCTCACGCCGGCGTTCCAGGCGGTGAGCCGGGCGAACCCGTTCTTCTACATGATCTCGGGCTTCCGCTTCGGCTTCATCGGCGAAAGCGACATCGGCAACACCAACGAGGCGGTGATCGGCGCAGCGCTCGGCGTGGGCCTGCTCAACCTCGTGCTCGGCTGGGCAACCTACCGCGTGCTCAGGAGCGGGTGGAAGATCCGGAGCTGAGCTCGGCGCGCCGGACGCGGTCGGCCAGCTCGCGCACGCGGGCTTCGACCGCCATCACGTTCTCGACTTCGCCCAGCTCGAAGGTATCGATGCGGCGGTCGCCGTCGCTGTCGAGATGGCTGCCGATCACGACCTTCAGGCTTCCGCTGCCGTCGCTGTGCTCGCTGCGCTCGATCTCGCCGACGCGGCTGCCCTCGACCGACCTGGTCTTGAGCCTCCTGCCGAGATAGATTCGCAACAGTCGCTGGTCGGTCACCGCAAACAACGTCCGCCTGGCGGTGAACAGCGGCACGAACGGGACCGACAACATGCCCACGCCAACGGCGATGAACGGCGTGCCGAACAGCGGGAAGGCGTAGCTGAGCAAGCCGACCCCGTCGTCGAACGCTTGAGCGCCCGCGAACGCCATCGCGGTCCAGAACAGCGAGAAGGCGGTCCACGGTACCGCGAAGAGCCAGATCGCCAGCGCGCGCCAGACGACGCGGGGCAGCGGACGGCCGCGCCACAGCACGCGTTCGCTGCGCCGCAGCTCGCGCTGTAGTGCGATTTCGAGCGGATCGGTGAAGGGCGCGGCGAATTCCATCGCCGCGGGTCTAACCCCAAACCGTTGCGAAGCGTTGAAAGCTCAGTGCGTCAGGCTGCGGCGCAGGCGGTAGCGGCCGCCGCGGAAACCGTCGAACAGCTGCGACACGCTCGGATGGTCGACCGGCCCGCCGCCGCTGTCCTCGAGCAGGTTCTGCTGGCTGACATAGGCGACGTACGACGAGTCCTCGTTCTCGGCCAGCAGGTGGTAGAACGGCTGGTCGCGGCGCGGGCGCATGTGCTCGGGAATTGCCTCGTACCATTCCTCGCTGTTGGCGAAGACCGGATCGATATCAAACACCACGCCGCGGAAGTCGAACAGGCGATGCCGCACGACGTCGCCGATCGCGAAGCGCGCCTCGGCGTGACGCGGCGCCTCGATCCTGCGGCCGGCCTGCGGCGAATAGAATTCGGAAACGTCCATGGTGCCCAGATATGGATACCCGCGCCGCTAGGCAAGGTTCCCCGCGGGGCAATCCCCAAAGCCTTTCGACAAAAGCCCAAGACGGGCCCTTCGACAAATGCTCAAGACAGGCTTGGCAAGCCGGCGAGCTTCGGCTAACCGCCGCGCTCCCAACGACCGGACGCCTCGCGGGCGTCCTCGCACCTTGCGCGGAGAGGTGGCAGAGAGGTCGAATGCGCCGCACTCGAAATGCGGTTTACGGGCAACCGTAACGTGGGTTCGAATCCCACCCTCTCCGCCACTCTAAGATATTGACATATAAGGTTTCTCTTCTCCGGGAAACCGCGCCGTTCTGCGGCTCCAACCGGTCAGGAAAGAGCAAGTTGCCGCCTCTCGGGCTCGCAAAAACTGGCGATTCCCTGCCCGGTGGAATCGGCTGGTCGCCTCGGCAGCCAGGAGTTGAAGTCATCCGGTTGGAATGGTTACCAAGGGGGCGTTTGCGCCGCCGCTCGTATCGCCAAGCGACAGCAGCACCTGCGCTACCAGGAAGGCCAGCTTCGATTTCTCGTCGTCCGCATCGATCCAGAACCACCTGCCACGCTGCCGAACCGCAACGTGAGCGTTCCCGGGACGGCTTTCCGCGCTTTGGATCCGGACCAGCGCGGGCCCGGCCGGCAACGGGTCGCCGGGAAGCTCCACACCGTCGGCCATTTCCGCGAAAATCTCGAACATCGAGCGGGTGCCGATCGAAAGCTGGTCCGGCGCGTTGCGCGAGCCGCCGAACACGATCGCGAACTGCCCTTGCTGGCCGCCAGCCAAACCCAGCCGCTCGATCAGGAACGCCATGTCGCTCTCGTCTTGCGCGGTCGGTGCGGGAGAGAGGCGTGCTCGAGCAACAAACCGTTCGCCGTCGCGCTCGACGTGGAAGGCGATCGCCCCGCTGCGGTGCAGCCGTCCCATCGCGCCGATCACCCGCTCGAAATCGGGATCGGCCGGGTGCGCAAACAAGGTCGCTTCCGAGCCGTTGTCGACATCGTTGATCGAGCGTGCCGCCACACGCATCAGGACTTCGGGAGTCCAGCCTGCCTCGACCATTCCGAGCAGCGCGGCCGGTGGGATCGGAGAGAGCATCGAACGCGCAAACCGGTCCCCGCTGAGAGGCGTGTAGGTAATCGTCGGCGTCTCGCGCAAGACCACGCTGCCTCCTACGCTGCCTCCGCTATCGTCCGGAGGCGGGGCGATCGTCAGGTCTGACCGGACCGAGCCTTCCCGCGTGTACTGGCTTATGACCGACGTGACCTCGAGGAATAGCGGCGCATCCCCGTAGCGCATTCCGACAATGTTTCGCAGCAACTCCTCCTTGTTGGTCTCCCGCAAGCGATCGGCGTAGTCGGAGCGATCGATCCCCATGCGTTCGGAGCCGATCGAGGTGCAGCCGGTCAGCAGCACCGGGAAGGCGACCGCCGCCGTGATCGGCAGGGCGAGACATTGCCTGAAACCGGTCATCGGCATCGTCAGAAGCGGTAGAGGATCGACAGAAAGGCAAGTACGCCGATCAGCATGACCGCGGAAGCCACCAGGTAGGCGCTCCGGGATGACCAGGTTTTCATCGCGACTTCGACGAAGCGCACGCCCTTCAGCTGCACGACCCCCTGATGATAATTTGCCGTGCTCGCCACCATCGAGACCACGCCCACGCCGATCAGCAGGAGCCCGACGTTGCGCGGCATGTTCGCCCCCAGCTCGAGGGCGGCGCCCGTCGAGGTGACCATGAGATGGCGAAAGAACTGCGCCACGGTGAAGCCGAAGCCGATGAGCGAGACCGAGGTGCGCACATCGCTCATCAGGGTGTTGCGCAAGGTCATCGCTGCGCTGAACCAGTGCAGGTGCCGGTCGATGTCGGCGGTGTTGTGAAGCGGGGCCGGGGAGTCCTCGCTCATCGGAATGCCTCCCCGGGGCGAGGGTGGACGGCGCTCAAGTGCTTGCCAGGCAAAGTCGAGGCGCAGGTTGATGGGCGTCTGCTTCGAGGCGCGATCGGGAGTGCCTCGAACATCGCCGCCTCCGAGTCGTTTGCCGCGAGGCTAAGGCCCGTCGGACGGCACGCTCATCAGGAATTACCCCGGGAAATTGCGTCCAAATTACCCAACCTGCAAGCCGCGAGCCGGCTGGCCCGAGGCGGCAAGCGGCAGCCTGGCTGAATTTGGGATCGCGTGCGTGGCCGCTGCGCGCGCAGCTGCAGTCTGGATGCTCGCGTTCTTCAGCATCGCCTTTCGGCCGGACCGCTCTCGGCTCCGAGACCGGAAATTCGGGTAATCAGACGGACTCTCCCGGGTTTTTCCCGGATGAGCGGACCGGGGCGATGGCCATAGACTCGAACGCGACGAGGTGACGAAGATGCTCCGGAAGCCCCCCAAAATCGCGCGATCTCACGCGTTGAGGTCCGCCACACTGGCCCTGACCCTCGCGGGAGCGCTGTGCGCGAGCCCGGCGCAGGGATCGGAAGGCGGTGCGAGCCTCTACCTGCTCGGATCGGGCGGTCCTGGCGCCGCGGTGCTGCCGCCTGTCGAGGGAGTGTTCTTCGACAACACCTTCTACTGGTACGACGGGAGCGCCGAGGCGACGCGCGAGTTCGTGATCGGCGGCAACGTCGTGCTCGGGCTCGACGCCACGATCGCCGCCGACTTCGCCACGGTTCTGTGGGTTCCGAGCACCGACGTCCTCGGCGGCACGTTCGCCATCGGCGCGGCCCTTCCGCTGGGCGTGCCCGACGTCACGGCCAGCGCGGTGCTGACCGGGCCGGGCGGCGGCACCAGCGGCGTGTCGCGTGAGGACAGCGCGTTCGTGATCGGCGATCCGATCGTCACCGCCGAGCTGGGGTGGAATGTCGGCGGTAACAGCCATGTGGCGCTGTCGACGATGATCAACGTGCCGATCGGCCAGTATCGCGAGGACCAGCTGGCCAATCTCGCATTCCACCGCTGGGCGGTCGACACCTCGCTCGCGGTGACCTGGCACGATCCCGCAGCCGGGTGGGACATCTCGGGCAAGGCCGGAGTGACCTTCAACGGCACCAACGATTACACCGACTACAAGACCGGCACCGAGGCGCACTTCGAAGCTTCGGTCGAGCGCATCTTCTCGCCCAAGTTCTCGGCCGGTCTCCAGGCCTATCGCTTCGAGCAGCTCTCCGGCGACAGCGGTTCCGGCGCGGTGCTCGGACCCAACGAGGGCCGCGTCACCGGCCTGGGTGCCACCGCGGCGTACAACTTTCCGATAGGCAAGATGCCCGCGACCGCACGCGTCCGGGTGTTCGAGGAGTTCGATGCGGTCCGGCGGTTGGAGGGCACCTCGGTCATGCTCAGCCTTACGGTTCCGCTGTCGATGAAGCTGCCGGCGGGTGCCGAGTAGAGCTCTTCCCGATTGGGAGTCTTCCGGGACCCGTCTCAGGCTTCCTCCCGATGGTCGCCACCGGCGCACGTCGGCCAAATTGCCGATCCGACCTTCTCGCCGAGAGGCCCGAGCCATGCCGAACGAAAAGCCGCGTTGCGCGGCAAACCGCGACAGCGCCGCGAAGTTTGGCCCGGACTGCTGCGGGTGCCGGACGAGCAAGACACTCGAGCGGCAAGGTGGAAGGGCGCCGGACCGATGACCGACGCCCTGCCGAGCTGGAACGAAGGGCACGCAAAGACGGCGATTATCGACTTCGTCGCGCGCATCACCGACCCCGATGGGCCGGATTACGTGGCCGAGAGCGAGCGGGTGGCGACGTTCGACAACGACGGCACGTTGTGGTGCGAATTTCCCCTTCAGGTCCAGGTCTTCTTCCTGATCGACCGGGTCAAGGCGCTCGCCGCTGCGGACGCGTCGATCGGCGAGCGGCAACCGTTCAAGGCCCTGCTCGAGCACGACGCGGCCACGCTTCATTCGCTCGGCAAGCGCGGCATCCTCGAACTGTTCGCTGCAACCCACGCGGGGATGAGCGAAGACCGGTTTGCCGAGATTGCCAGCGCCTGGTTCGAGTCCGCGCGACACCCCAGGCTCGGCCGGCTGTTCGCAGACAACGTCTACCAGCCGCAGCTCGAGCTGCTCGCGTACCTGCGAGAGCACGGCTTTCGCACCTTCATCGTCAGCGGCGGGGGCATCGACCTGATCCGCGCCTTCGCCGAGCAGCGCTACGGCGTGATGCGCGAGCAGGTGGTGGGCTCGAGCGCGCGGCTGCAGTTCGAGATCGTCGAGGGCGGCGGCGCGCAAGTCATGAAACTGGCGGAACTGAACAGCTTCGACGACCGCGAAGCCAAGCCGGCGAACATTGCGCTGCACATCGGCCGCCGGCCGATCCTCGCGTTCGGCAACTCGGACGGCGACCTCGCGATGCTGCGCTACACGCTCGGCGGCCCGGGCTCGCGGCTGGCGCTGCTGGTGCATCACGACGATGCGGAACGCGAGTTCGCCTACGACCGCGAATTCCACCTCAGCCCGCTCGCCGAGGCACTCGACCGCGCCGGCGACTACGGCATCACCCTGGTCAGCATGAAGCGCGACTGGGCCACGATTTTCCCGTCAACCACCACCCCCCAAAGCCTCGAGGAGAGCCCCCATGCCTGACAAGAAGCCCAACATCCTGGTCATCTGGGGCGACGACATCGGGATCAGCAACCTGAGCTGCTATAGCCACGGGTTGATGGGCTACCAGACGCCCAACATCGACCGCATAGCCCGCGAGGGAATGATGTTCACCGACAGCTACGGCGAGCAGAGCTGCACCGCCGGGCGTTCGAGCTTCATCACCGGGCAGAGCGTGCTGCGCACCGGCCTGTCGAAGGTCGGCATGCCCGGCGCGCCGGTGGGGATGAACGACAAGATCGTCACCATCGCCGCACTGATGAAGGAGCAGGGTTATACCACGGGCCAGTTCGGCAAGAACCATCTCGGCGACCGCAACGAGCATCTCCCGACCAACCACGGCTTCGACGAGTTCTTCGGCAATCTCTATCACCTGAACGCCGAGGAGGACCCGGAGAGCGACAACTATCCTAAGGACCAGCGCTTTCGAGACGCATTCCTGCCGCGCGGCGTGATCCACAGCTGGGCGACCGACGAGGACGACGCCACCGAAGAGCCCCGCTGGGGCCGGGTCGGCAAACAGAGGATCGAGGACACCGGGCCGCTTACCAAGAAGCGGATGGAGACGGTTGACGATGATTTCGCAGCCGCCGCCCAGGATTTCATCAAGCGCGCGACCGACGACGACAAGCCGTTCTTCGTGTGGCTGAACACCACCCACATGCACTTCGTCACCCACCCCAAGCCCGAGAGCAAAGGGCAAGCTGGCGAGTGGCAGTCGGACTATCACGACACGATGATCGATCACGACAAGCTGATCGGCCAGGTGCTCGACTATCTCGACGAGCTGGGCCTCGCCGACGACACGTTCGTGATGTACTCGACCGACAACGGGCCGCACCGCAATTCCTGGCCCGACGGCGGGACGACGCCCTTCCGCAGCGAGAAGAACACTAACTGGGAAGGTGCCTTCCGCATCCCGATGATGGTCCGCTGGCCGGGCAAGATCAAAGCCGGCTCGATCTCGAACGAGATCGTCCAGCACCACGACTGGCTGCCGACTTTCCTCGAAATGGCGGGCGCGCCCGACGTCGTCGACAAGCTCAAGAAGGGTTACAAGGCGATCGGCCGCACTTACAAAAATCACATCGATGGCGCGAGCCTGCTCTCGTACATCACCGGGAAGGAGGAGAAGAGCCCGCGCAACTTCTTCTTCTACATCAGCGATGATGGCGACATCCTCGCCTTCCGCTACGACAACTGGAAGTTCGTGTTCATGGAGCAGCGCTGCCAAGGCACGCTGCAGGTCTGGGCCGAGCCCTTCGTCCGGTTGCGCGTGCCCAAGCTTTTCAACCTGCGCACCGATCCCTTCGAGTTCGCCGACATCACCTCGAACACCTATTGGGAGTGGTACATGCACACCGCTTACCTGTTCTTCGCGGCGCAGGCGGCGGCGGGCAAGTTCGCGGAGACGTTCAAGGAGTTTCCGCCGATGCAGAAGCCCAACACCTTCACGATCGACGACGCCATCGCGAAGATGGCGGACGCGAATTCCGGCGCGAGCTGAGGTCGAGGTGGGGATGGCGAACGCATTCCCGGGCTAATCGCCTCGACCGAAAGGAGTCGACAATGCTACGCAATGTGCTCGCAGGCTTGGCCGCGCTGACCATCGCCGTCACCCCGCTCGCCGCGCAGGAGGGCCAGCCCAACTGGGACGGGCTGGTCAAGGTCCAGGCCAAGAAGCTCGACGAAGTCTACCTGCTGCCGCAGGCGGACTTCCGCGAGTACACCAAGGTGCTGCTCGACCCGACCGAGGTCGCGTTCCGCAAGAACTGGCAGCGCGACCAGAACCGCGAGCGGCTGGACCTCGCGGACCGGGTCAGCGACGCGGACGCGCGGAAGATCCTCGACGACGCGCAGAAGGGCTTCCAGAAGTACTTCACCGAAGCCTACACCAAGGACGGCTACGAGATCGTGACCGCGCCGGGACCCGACGTGCTGCGCATCTCGACCGCGATCGTGAACCTCGACGTCACCGCCCCGGACACGATGTCACCCAACCGGGGCCGGACCTTCTCGCGCGACGCCGGCGAGGCCACGCTGGTGATCGAGGCGCGCGATTCGCTGACCGGCGAGCTGCTCGGCCGCGCGCTCGACCGGCGCGAGACCTCGGACATGGGACCTTACGTCCGCAACAGCGTGACCAACGCCGCGGCGTTCGAGCAGGTGTTCCGGCGCTGGGCCCAGACCAGCGCCGAGGGCCTCGCCGAACTCAAGGAGCTTTCGCCGGTCGACCCGGCTGCCCTGCAAGCCCAGCGGTGAACGGCGGCCACGAGCGCGGGCAGACTTGCGGGGCGCCGAACCCTCCACTCCCGGCGGCGCCCCGCATTCCTCTGGAGCGAACCATGACGAAAACGACATCGTATGCGCTGGCTTCGCTGCCGGCCGCGCTCGGCGCACTGGCTCTGTTCGTGTCGACCCAGCCCGGCGCCGCGCAGCAGAGCGCCGCCAATCCGGGAGCGGCGAACGCCCCGCTGCCGCCGGGCTACCTGCCGCGGACCAGCCTGCCCGATAGCCTGGCGCTGCTCCCGCCCCCGCCCGCCGAGGGGTCCGCAGCCTTCGCACGCGACGAGGAAGCACGACAGTCGGTCGCTTCCTTACGCGGATCGGCACGCTGGGACCGCGCAGCGAGCGATGCGGTGCTGG
>DATDLP010000126.1:0-3251 GCA_036519255.1 Croceibacterium sp. | reverse complement strand
CTTCTGGATGGTGACGTTCACCTGGAAATTCGCGGTCTTCGTGTCGGCCATGGCGGGGACCGCCAGCGTGGCCGAAGCCAGCGCAAGACCAACGACAAGTGCACGGGGGGTACGAATGCGGTTCATATCAGTTCTCGATGTGAATGTCGGCCGTCAACCCGGTGCCGGGGACGATCGGACAGTGGGCCCGCTACTCTCGATCGTGTCCCCATTCTTTGACCGGGATCAAACTGAGAGTTTTTTGTAGGTCGCCCCTCGCGGGGGGAGGCGACTTGACCTACCGCACGTCAGTAGTTGACGTTGATGGTGACGGTATCGGTGTAGGTGTCCGGCTTGAAGTTCGCGCCCGGGGCGGTCACGTAGACGGTGTGGGTCTGGTTCGCGCCCGTGCCGGTACCGGCGACGCCATTGCCGACAGTGGTGGTCGTGGCCGTGTTGCCCCAGATCGTGCCCGTGGGGCCGGTCGTGGAGCGCAGCTGGAAGGGCACCTTGTCGGTGTTGCCCCCGGTGCCCGACATCACGCCGGCGCCGGTGGTGTTGGCGTTCGAAGGCGAGAGGCCGATGTAGTACGGCGTGGTCTTCGAGCAGTTGACCGTGATGGTGTTGTTGCCCGCGATGTTGGTCGCGGTCGCCGCGACGGTGCCGAGCGAGATGTTCGACCCGCTGCCCGCCGTGACCGTGCAGGCCTTCTGAATGGTGACCGTCACCTGAAAGGTCGCGGTGGCGGTGTCAGCCATCGCGGGGGTCGCGATGGCAGCCGAAACCAGAGCCAGGCCAATGAAAAGCGTACGGGGGGACCGCTTGATCATATCAGGTTCTCGAATGGGTGTCGGTCGTCGGCCTGAGGCAGGGACGATGCTGACGGGCCGGCTCTCTACACACATGTCAGCTAATGTAAACAAGAATCGGAAATAAAATTACACATCCAAGCATAACAATAACTTGCACAAGGTAGCGCTACCAGGAGGACGGCGGGAGCTGGCTCTAATTCAGCGTTTTGCGATGAGTCGAGTGTGATTTGCGACGAATCGAGCGAATCGCGGCGAATCGCAGCTTGGCGCGATTCGCAAAATGAATGACGCAATCGGTAACGTGGCCACACGTATTTCTACGGATCGGGAGAGGGTGGATGTCGAAAGGGCTGTATGTGATAGCGTTACCACTATTCTTGACGAGTGTTTGGCCCCCCGCGCCGCTCGCGGCGCAGGAAAGTGTCGCCGCATCGCAGCGCGCCGCCACGGTCGATCTGCATGCGCTGCTCGCGCGCATGACCACCGCCGAGAAGGTCGGCCAGCTGGTCCAGCGCATGGGCGGGCGCCAGCGCGCGCTCAATTCGCGGCTGACCTCCGAGGAGCTCGACATCGTCCGCCGCGGCGAGGCCGGCTCGTACCTCCACGTCGCCGGGGCCGAGCCGCTGCGCGAGTTGCAGCGCGTCGCGGTCGAGGAAAGCCGCCTGCGCATCCCGCTGCTGTTCGCGATGGACGTGGTCCATGGCTACCGCACGATCTTTCCGGTGCCGCTCGCGCTCGCCGCGACCTGGGACCCGGCCGATGCCGAGAGCGCTGCGCGGATCGCCGCGCGCGAAGCGAGCGCCGCAGGCTTGCACTGGACTTTTGCACCGATGGTCGACGTCGCGCGCGATCCGCGCTGGGGCCGGATCGTCGAGGGCGCGGGTGAGGATCCGTTCCTCGGCAGCGCGTTCGCGGTGGCGCAAGTGCGTGGCTTCCAGGGCGCCGACCTGTCGCGCCCCGACGCGATCATGGCCGGCACCAAGCATTTCGGCGCCTACGGTGCGGCCGAGGGCGGGCGCGACTATGCCGCGGCCGATGTCTCGGACCGCACGCTGCGCGAAACCTACCTGCCGCCGTTCGAGGCCGCGGCGCATGCCGGCACCGCGAGCTACATGACCGCGTTCAATGCGCTCGGCGGCGTGCCGACCACCGGCAACGCCTGGCTGCTGCGCTCGATGCTGCGCGGCGAGTGGCAGTATGGCGGCGTAATGGTGTCCGACTGGCGCTCGATCGAGGAGCTCGAGGCGCACGGCGTCGCCGGCAGCCGCGCCGAAGCCGCTGCCCTGGCGCTGCGCGCCGGGGTCGACATCGACATGGTCAGCGACGTCTACGCGCAGGAAGCGGCCGCCGCCGCCGAGCGCGATCCGGAACTGATGCGCCTGCTCGACGAGGCGGTGCTGCGCATCCTCACGGTCAAGCGCGACCTCGGCCTGTTCACCGATCCCTACGCGCGCCACGATACCGCACGCGAAGCCGAGGTCATGCTCGCCCCGGCGCACCGCGCCGAGGCGCGCCGCATCGCCGAGCGCTCGATCGTCCTGCTCGAGAACAGCGGCAACGTGCTGCCGCTGGCGAAGACCGCCGGCCGCATCGCGCTGATCGGCGCGCTGGCCGACGATGCCCGCTCGGCGCTCGGCTCGTGGAAGGCGCGCGGCGAGCCCGAGGACGTCGTGACCTTGCGCAGCGCGCTCGCCGCCGCGCATCCGAACCTGGCTTACGTCCCCGAAGGCGCGGCCGCGGCAGCCGCCGCCGCTCGCGCGGCCGACGTGGTCGTGCTCGTGCTCGGCGAGGATTTCGACCGCACCGGCGAGGCGCGCAGCATGGCCGAGATCGGCCTGCCGCAGGCGCAGAAGGACCTGCTTGCGGCGGTGACCGCCACCGGCAAGCCGCTCGTCGTGGTGCTGATGGGCGGCCGCCCGCTCGCGGTGCCCGAGCTCTCGGGGCTGGCCGACACCGCGGTGCTCGGCGCCTGGCTGCTCGGCGACGAATCCGGCCCCGCGCTGGTCCGCACGCTGTTCGGCGACGCCAACCCGGCCGGCCGCCTGCCCGCGACCTTCCCGCGCGCGAGCGGCGCCGTGCCGTTCGCCTACGACCAGCTCCCGAGCGGCCGGCCGGCAAGCGAGGATCTGGCAGCCGACACCGTCCGCTGGCGCGACCAGCCGATCACCCCGCTGTGGGCGTTCGGCCACGGCCTGAGCTACACCAGCTTCGAATACGGCGCGCTCACGCTCGACCGCGCGGCGATCGAGGCCAACGGCGGCCGCGTCACGGTCTCGGTCCCGGTGACCAACACCGGCCCCCGCGCGGGCGACGAGGTGGTCCAGCTTTACATGCGCGATCCGGTCGCCTCGGTCTCGCGCCCTGTGAAGCAGCTGCGCGGCTTCCGCCGCGTCGCGCTGCAGCCGGGCGAGACGCGCACGGTGCGCTTCACGCTCGACGCCGCGCACTTCGCCCTGTGGG
>DATDLP010000125.1:0-14970 GCA_036519255.1 Croceibacterium sp. | reverse complement strand
CGCGGCGCGTGCGACATGAAGGGCTCGATCGCGGCGATGGTCGCGGCGGTGGCCGAGATTCCCGCCGAGGCGGGCACGCTGAGCTTCATCATCACGGGCGACGAGGAAGGCCCCGCGGTGTTCGGCACGCGGGCGTTGATCGCGCGAATCCGCGAGCGCGGGGACATTCCCGACTTCTGCCTGGTCGGCGAGCCGACCTCGGTCGCGCGGCTCGGCGACATGGTGAAGCCGGGCCGGCGCGGTTCGGTCAACGTGTGGCTCGAGGTCGCAGGGCGCGAGGGCCATGTCGCCTACCCGCATCTGGCCGACAACCCGATCCCGCGGCTGGTCGCGCTGCTCGCCGAGCTCGACGCGCTGGTGCTCGACGAAGGGACCGAATGGTTCCAGCCGTCGAACCTCGAGATCACAGAGATCGAGGTCGGCAATCGCGCGACCAATGTGATTCCGGCCGTAGCCCGCGCACGCATCTCGATCCGCTTCAACGACCTCCATTCGGGCGCCGAACTGGGCGAGCGGATCGCGGAGATCGCCGCGCGCCACGGCGGCACCGCGCGGCCGGTGGTCTCGGGCGAGTCGTACCTAACCCCGCCGGGCGCGCTGTCGGACATCGTCGCGGCGGCGATCCTCGCCGAGACCGGAGTCGAAGCCGAGCTTTCGACCAGCGGCGGCACGTCGGACGCACGGTTTCTCAAGGATCTGTGCCCGGTGATCGACTTCGGCCCGCCGAACGCGACGATGCACAAGCGCGACGAAGCGGTGGCACTCGACGACCTCGAGGCGCTGGTGCGGATCTACCGCCGCGTGGCGCTGGCCGCGCTGGCGAGCTAGACCCGATCGACATCGGGCGGGTCTCGGCCGCTCCGGATCGGCTGGCTTGCAGCCAGCTTCGCTTCCGCTACGCTCGCTGCGACGAGAAACCAGGGAGCGGGAAGCCATGAGCACCGACGCCGCCGAGATCGCCCGCGAGGCCGCCCCCGCCCGGCACGGCAAGCTGCAGTGGCGCATCCTGCTCGGCTTCGTGCTCGGGCTCGTCGCCGGCCTGCTGGCCTACACTTTCGCGCGCGACGCGGCGTGGGTCGAGACGGTGGTGACTTACGTCACCGGGCCGATCGGGCAGATCTTCCTGCGGCTGCTGTTCATGCTGGTGATCCCGCTGCTGTTCGCGGCGCTGGTGGTCGGCATCGCCGAGATGGGCGAGATCCGCGCGCTCAAGACCATCGGGCTGCGCACGCTGGCCTACACGCTGGTCGTTTCGTCGATCGCGGTCGCGATCTCGCTCGCCGCGGTCAACCTGCTACGCCCGGGCGACGGCGTCGACCCGGCCGCCGCGCGCGAGCTGCTCGCGCAGGGCGGCGAGAACGCCGCGAGCATCGTCGCCGCCTCGGCCGAGAGCAACACCGGGATCGGCGCGTTCATCGCCATCGTGCCCAACAACGTCGTCGCGGCGATGAGCGCCAACGACATCCTCGCGGTGATGTTCTTCGCGCTGTTCTTCGGTGTCGGCCTGCTGCTCGTGCAGAGCCCGCGCACCGCGGTGCTCAAGGAAGCGATCGAAGGCGTGTTCGAGGTGGCGATGAAGCTGATCGGGCTCGTCATCCAGCTTGCGCCGATCGCGATCTTCTGCTTCATGTTCAACCTCTCGGCGCAGTTTGGCTGGGACCTGCTGATCAAGCTCGCCGCCTTCGTCGGCGTGGTGCTGCTCGCGCTCGGGCTGCAGATGTTCGGGGTGTTCCCGGCGATCCTCAAGCTGGTCGCGGGCAAGAGCCCGCTCGCGTTCTTCCGCCAGACGCGCGAGGCGAGCGTGATGGCGTTCTCGACCGCGAGCTCGAACGCCACGCTGCCGACCGCGCTGCGCGTGGCCGAGACCGAGCTCAAGCTGCCGCCGAAGATTGCGCGCTTCGTGCTCACGATCGGCGCGACCGCCAACCAGAACGGCACCGCGATGTTCGAAGGCGTGACGGTGCTGTTCCTCGCGCAGTTCTTCGGGGTCGAGCTCAGCCTCGCCGATCAGCTGTTCGTGATGCTGGTATGCATCCTCGCCGGGGTCGGCACCGCGGGCGTGCCCGGCGGCTCGCTGCCGGTGATCGCGCTGATCCTCGCCGGCGTCGGCGTGCCGCCCGAGGGGATCGGGCTGATCCTCGGGGTCGACCGCTTCCTCGACATGTGCCGGACCACGCTCAACGTGGTTGGCGACCTCGTCGCGGCGCAAGTGATCAGCGCGCTGAGCGCGCAGGATCAGCGGGTGCCGGCGTCGCCGGTGTAGCGCACCGGGGTGAACTGGCCGAGCGAGCAGCGCGGTCCGCCGCGCGGCATGCCGGCGGTGATCACCGCGATCGTCTCGGGCGCGCAGAGCTGCGAGCTGCTGACCTCGTAGGCGAAGCGCTCCTCGAACCCTAGCTGCGGGCAGCGCGCGGGCAGCGTGTTGCGATAGACGTCGCCGCCCTTCATCACGAAGTCGATCGTGTAGTCGTCGTGCACGACCGTGCGGTTGATGCGCGAGGTCGCGACGCAGTTGACCGCCTCGCCAACCACCTCGGCCGGGCGCGCCTTGGCCCCGGGCCGGTCTTCGGCCTCCTGCGACTGCGCGGCGAACGACAGCAGCGCGGCGCCCGCCACCAGCGGGACGGCGAAAAGGACTTTCCTGGTCACGGCACGATCTCCCTTCGGCTGCGCCCGGGGTCGGGCGTCACGCAGGCGCTGGAGCCGCGGCGCGCCGGGCCTTGTCCGGCCTGACGAGCACCTTGGCCCTGTACCTGCATAGATCGACGACGCTGCAGCGCCAACACTCGGGCAACCGCGCCTTGCAGGTGTAGCGCCCGTGCAGGATCAGCCAATGATGCGCATCGCGCCTGAACGGTTGCGGAACGCGCTTCTCGAGCCTGGCCTCGACTTGCTCGACGGTCTTGCCCGGGGCGAGGCCGGTGCGGTTGGAGACCCGGAACACGTGCGTGTCGACCGCGAAGGTCTCGGCGCCGAACGCGCAGTTGAGCACCACGTTGGCGGTCTTGCGGCCGACGCCCGGGAGGGTGACGAGCGCGTCACGGTCGGCGGGCACTTCGCTCCTGTATTCGGCCACGAGCTTCTCGCTGAGCGCGATCACGTTCTTCGCCTTGGCGTTGAACAGGCCGATGGTCTTGATGTGCTGCTTGAGCCCTTCCTCGCCGAGCGCGATCATCTGCTCGGGGGTCTTCACGGCCTCGAACAGCCGCCGGGTCGCCTTGTTGACGCCGACATCGGTCGCCTGCGCCGAGAGCACGACCGCCACCAGCAGCTGGTAGACGTTGCCGAACTCGAGCTCGGTTTCGGGTGCGGGATTGTCCTCCGCGAGGCGGCGGAAGAACTCGAACGTCTCGTCCTTGGTCAATGGCAGTCCCACGAGAAGGCGACCTTGCTGAAATCCCCGGTCGCCAGGTCCTCGCTGCGCATCATGAACACGGCTTCGCCCACGTCGCCCCACATGATCGAATCGTCCGAAGTGAGGCGCAGGAGCACCTGATCCAAATCTGCGTAGGCCGCGTCGTTGCGTATGTCCGACTGGGTGAAGGCCGGATAGCCGCCCGTGTGATGGCGGATAGGCCGCTCGACCTCGGGCCGCTCCGCGAACGCGTAAAGCGTGGCGATGTCGTAGTGCTTGTACAGTTCGTCGATCCGGAGCTCAGCCTCCTTGATCGACAGGTCGATCGGATCGTCGACCAGCACGGCGGCCAGCGCGAGACCGTTCTCGCGCACGCCGTCGTTCTGAAACGGCGAGTAATCGCTGCATGGGACACCGTCGTGCTCGGTGAGCGGAGGCGGCGCGTGCAACGCGCCCGCCGCATCGGCCGCGCAGTAGCGAACCAGGTACGAGCCAGCCAACAGATCGTCGAACTCGGCGCCGTAGAGATCGTCGCGCCCGATGAAGAACTGCACGAGGCCGCTGCGCGGGTAGCCCGCCAGCGCGCTGCAATCGGCGAGGTCGAGCTGGGCTATGAACTCGAGCGGCACGCCCTTCTCGTCGACGGGCCAAGCCTCGCCCGCGGCCAACCACACTGGGCCGCCGAGGCGCGAGCCGGTCGAGCCTATTGCGCCCGCGGGGTCAGGACGCAACGCGACGGCCGGCTTGTGCTGGGTGAGGTACCAGGCCTCGAACTCGGCCAGAAGCTCCGCGGGCAGCGGCGGCTTGTCGCTGGCCCTCGGCCTCGGCGGCGGTGGGGGCGCGGCCGCGCCGCCGAACAGGCGTTTGAGGAAATCGATCATAGCCCGAGCACCTGCCCCATCGCGTAGCGCCCCGGCTCACGGCCGATCAGCCACGCCGCGCCGCGCACCGCGCCGTGGGCGAAGATCATCCGGTCCTCGGCGCTGTGCGCCAGCACGAGGCGCTCCTGCGGGCCGGCGAGGATCACGCTGTGCTCGCCGGCGACGGTGCCGCCGCGCAAGGAGGCGAAGCCGATCGCACCCTCGGCGCGCGCGCCGGTGTGGCCGTCGCGGCCACGTTCGCTCGCGTTCGCGAGGTCGATCCCGCGGCCGTCGGCGGCGGCCTGGCCAAGCAGCAGCGCGGTGCCCGACGGCGCGTCGACCTTCATCCGGTGGTGCATCTCGAGCACCTCGATGTCCCACTCGGGATCCAGCCGCGCGGCCGCCTCGCGCACGAGGTGCGCCAGCAGCGTCACGCCGAGCGAGGTGTTGCCGGTCTGCAGCACGGGGATCGCGCGCGCCGCGGCGTCGATCGCGGTGTGATGCCGCTCCTCGAGCCCGGTGGTGCCGATCAGGATCGGAATGCCGGCCCCGATCGCCGCGTGCAGGTTGGTGTCGAGCGCGGGCGGGGCCGAGAAATCGAGCAGCGCGTCGCTGCGGTCGGCGAGCCCCGCGACGTCGCCGCCCTTGTCGACCCCGCCGGCGGTCTCGTGCCCTGCCGCCGCGATCGCGCGCGCCAGCGCGTGCCCCATTCGTCCTTCGCTGCCGATGATGCCGATGCGGGCCATTGCCTCTCCTTGCGTGCGCGTGCTTCATGCGTGGAATGTCCACAATCCGCAACATCGTCATCCTCACCGGCGCCGGGATCAGCGCCGAGAGCGGCCTCAGGACCTTCCGTGCCGACGACGGGCTGTGGGAGGATCACCGGATCGAGGACGTCGCCTCCCCGCAGGGTTTCCGCCGCGATCCCGAGCTGGTCCAGCGGTTCTACGACGCACGGCGGGAGAACGTGATGGCGGCCGAGCCGAACGCGGCGCATCACGCGCTCGGTCGGCTCGACGCGGCGTGGGACGGCGGGCTGCTGATCGTCACGCAGAACATCGACGATCTGCACGAGCGTGGCGGCGCGCGGCGCCTGCTGCATATGCATGGCGAGGCGCTGTCGGCCTGGTGCACCGCGTGCGACGCGCGGCACGCGTGGACCGGGACGCTGATCGACGAGCCGCCGTGCCCTGCCTGCGGCGCGGCCGCCATGCGCCCCGACATCGTCTGGTTCGGCGAGATGCCGTACGAGATGGACCGCATCTTCGCCGCGATCGCCCGCGCCGACCTGTTCGTCTCGATCGGCACCTCGGGCGCAGTCTATCCGGCGGCGGGCTTCGTGCAGCAAGCCCAGAGCGCCGGCGCGCGCACGCTCGAGCTGAACCTCGAGCGGAGCCAGGGGTCAGGGTGGTTCAACGAGACCCGGCTGGGGCCGGCTAGCGAGCTGGTGCCGGTATGGGTCGAGGAGATGCTGCGATGAACGAGCATCACGGCAGCTGTCACTGTGGACGCGTCCGGCTCACGCTGCGCGAGACGCCGCCCGACCGCGGCGAGTGCAATTGCTCGATTTGCCGCCGGACCGGCGGACTGTGGCATCATTGCTCGCCCGAGATGGTCACCGTGGAAGGCGAGGGCACCGCCTACCGGCAAGGCGATTGTGCGCTCGACTTGTGGCACTGCCAGACTTGCGGCTGCACCACGCACTGGACCCCGGTCGATCCGGCCTACCCGCGCATGGGGGTGAACCTGCGGATGTTCGAGCCGGAGCTGTGGCAGGACCTGCCGACGCGCTTTATCGACGGAGCAAGCTACTAGCCATTCTCCGCGGTCTTTTGCGGGATGCGCTCGCAGAGGCGCGGAGGCGCAGAGATATTTCACGCGAAGGCGCGAAGACGCGAAGATGTCGCGCTGACGGCGAAGCCGTTTCAGACTGATGGGGCGCGGCAAACGGCACGGAACGGTCTGCGAGCGGCTCCGCCGCAGGAGCCACCTCTTCGCGCCTTCGCGTGACAAATCTCTTTTCTTTCTCCGCGCCTCTGCGCCTCCGCGAGCGCAATATCTTCAGCCGCCGCAGGCCTTGCAGCCGGGGTCCTTCGCGATGGCCAAGGTCCGCATCCCCGGCTTGAGCCCGTCGAGCAGATGCAGCTTGCCCCACTGCGGATCGCCCAGGCCCCCGGCGGGCGCGAGCAGCACGCGGATCGCCTGCAGCGCGGCGAAGGTCCCGGCCCAGCCGGCCATCGCCCCGAGCATGCCGTCGTCGGCGCAAGTATCGCAGTCGTCGGCGTCGAACGCGTCGCCGACGTAGCAGCGGTAGCACGGCTGGTCGGGCAGGTGCCCGGCGAAGGCGCCGACCTGACCCTGGAAGCGCCCCACCGCGGCTGAGAGCAGCGGGATGCGCGCGGCGACGCAGGCGTCGGACACCGCGAGCCGGGTGGCGAAGTTGTCGCAGCCGTCGAGCACGAGGTCGGCGCCCGCGAGCACCTCGGCCGCGTTATCGCGCGTCACGCGCCGGCTCACGCGCCTGACCTCGAGCGCGGGATCGAACTCGCGCAGCCACAGCTCGGCCAGCTCGGCCTTCGAGCGGCCGGTCTCGGCCTCGCGGTAGATCGTCTGGCGCTGCAGGTTGCTCGCATCGACCGCGTCGTCGTCGACCAGCACCAGCGTGCCCACGCCGGCCCCGGCGAGATATTGCAGCGCCGGCGAGCCGATCCCGCCGAGGCCGATCAGCGTGACCGTCGCCTTGGCCAGCGCCGCCTGCCCCGCCCCGCCGATCTCGGGCAGCACGATGTGGCGGGCGAAGCGGTCGAGGCGGTCGGGGGGCAAGGCCATGGCGGCGCTTACCACATCACTTCGCGCCCGGCGCAAGCGCAAACCTGGGCGACGGTCGAAGAAGGCGCGCGGGCAGGCGCGATTCCGCAAGTTACCATTTGGAAGTCACCCGCGCACTAAGACCGAGTCTGATCAGTCCTGGCGGGCGCTGCAAAGACGAAACCCCGCCTCCCGGACCGAGAGAGAGGGAGACGATTGTGCTTGAGGAATCGGGTCGATCGGACGAGGCGCCCCAGCGCATGGTACCGGCACCGCCGCGCAGGAACGTGATGCTTGCCGCGACGATTTCGGCAGGCGTGGTTTCGACGCCGGTGAGGATCTGCAGCCTGACGGAAGAGAGCGCGACCCTCGACGGTCCTACGCTGCCTGCCGTCGGCACGGGACTCATGCTGCGCCGGCTGAACATGTCGATCTTCGCGACCGTCACCTGGAACGACGGCGGCCGCTGCGGCCTCCGACTCAGTCGCCGCATCTCGGTCGAGGAGTGGGAAGCGGGCGGCGATGCGACGGCCGACAGCGCCAGACTGGGCCAGTCCCGCGTCGACCAGCTGCTGGCGGCGATCCGCAGCGGGACGGACTTGCCCGCCGAGACCGAGACCCCCGCGCCGAGGCCGGCGGACGCCCCACCGCTGAAACATACCATCGCCGCCGAACTCGCCCGCGTGAAGCGAATGCTCGACCAGGTCAGCGAGGAGCTCACCGACGATGTCGAGGTGCTGATGCGCCACGAGCGGGCGATGCAGAACTTCGACATCGCCGCGATGATCGTCGCAGAGCTGGCCACCGTCATGGCCGCCGCCGACCGCCGAAAAGCGCTCGATGCCGTCCAGATGCACGATCTCCGCAGCCGGCTCTCCGGCCGGCCGACGCTGACCTAGCGCGAGACGGCGCCTTCGGGGCCCCGGCGGGCCGGCAACCGGAAGCAGGATCGCCTCTGTTGGCTGCGCGCTCGCGGCGGCCAAGAAACAGCTTTCCTACACCCGCCGGCTCATGCCATGTTCACTTAATGTTCCCAACCGACTCCACGAGCCCACAGCTTTTCCCGCTGAAATCCCCAGAAGTGTCACCTGGTTATCCAGCAGGTAGCGCTGTGAAAAAGAACGGAAAAGGGCGGGAAGGCCGGGTGACACGGTGTCGCCTTCATCACCCGGCGCAGCGGGCTCAGGTCTCGAGCTGGCGCAGCAGGCTGCGCACGTCGCCGTCCATGTCGGCGTCGCGCTTGCGTAGGTCCTCGATCAGCCGCACCGCGTGGATCACGGTCGAGTGATCGCGCCCGCCGAACTTGCGCCCGATCTCGGGATAGCTGCGCGGGGTCAGCACCTTGGCGAGGTACATCGCCACCTGCCGCGGGCGCACCACCGCACGCGCGCGGCGCTTGCTCGACATCTCGGCGCGGTCGATGCGGTAGAACTGGCACACCGTGCGCTGGATCTCGTCGATCGTGATCCGCCGGCGGTTGGCCGAGAGGATGTCGGTCAGCTGCTCCTCGGCGAGCGAGAGCGAGACCTCCTGCCCGGTGAGCTGGGCATAGGCGATCAGCTTGTTGAGCCCGCCGACCAGCTCGCGCACGTTGCGGTTGATCGTCCGCGCGAGGAACTCGATCACGTCGACCGGCACGTCGAGCGGGGCGAACCGCGCGAGCTTGGACTGCAGGATCATTCGGCGCAGGTCGATGTCGGCCGCCTGGATGTCCGCCACGAGGCCCATCGACAGGCGGCTGAGCAGCCGCGGCTCAACCCCGTCGAGCGCCTGCGGCGCGCGGTCGGCGGCGAACACCAGCCGCTTGCCCTCGGCGAGCAGCGCGTCGATCGTGTAGAGCAGCTCTTCCTGCGCAGAGGCCTTGCCGATGATGAACTGGATGTCGTCGACCAGCAGCAGGTCGAACCCGCGCAGGCGTGCCTTGAACTCGATCATCTCGTTCGACTTCAGCGCCGAGACGAACTCGACCATGAAGCGCTCGGCCGAGCAGTAGAAGATTCGCGCGCGCGGGTGCGCCTGCAGGTAGGTATG
Source organism: Croceibacterium sp. (assembly GCA_036519255.1). Lineage (GTDB taxonomy): Bacteria > Pseudomonadota > Alphaproteobacteria > Sphingomonadales > Sphingomonadaceae > Croceibacterium_A. Next base: position 5,916 of record DATDLP010000125.1, on the reverse strand, counting down.
GCCGATCGCGTGCAGCAGGTGCGTCTTGCCCTGCCCGGTCGCGGCCTTGAGATAGAGCGGCGAGAACTGCGGCTTCTCGGTCGCGGCCATGCGCTCGGCGGCGTTCTTCGCCAGCACGTTGGTCGCGCCGGTGACGAACGCGGCGAATGTCAGCGAGGGGTCGAGCCCGATCGAGGAGGTGAACCCGTCCTCGCCGATCGATTCCATCGCCAGCCCGCCCGCAAGCGAGCCCGCGTGCTTTCCGGCGTGCGAGCCGTCGTTGGCCGCGCGGTGGCCGAAGCCGTCCTCGCCCTTGAAGTCGAGGTCGGCCAGCTTGCGGCGCCCGGGATGGACTGCGATCTTGACGTTGCGCACTTCGCTACGCGCGATCTTCCACGCGAGCGACAGCCGGTCGTGGAATCGGTCCTGCACCCAGTTGGCCGAGAACTCGGTCGGCAGGAACAGGTTCAGCGTGCCGGTGTCCTTGCAGAAGCTGCCGAGCTGGATCGGCCGGATCCACTGGCTGAACAGCTGATGCCCGAGGTCCTTGCGCAGGCCCTGGCTGATGTCGGCCCAATCGGCCGCGAGATCCAAGGCTTCCTGGTCTTCCACGCTTCCCTCAACTGCATCGCTCTTGGCCGGTCCCGACCGGCCCGCATGCGGTCCCATCCGAATCATCGAGCTTGTTTCCTTCGTCCCGAAAGGCGTTTTTCTTGTCCGACGATCGGAATACCGGCGACAAACGTCCCCGGCCCGCGGTCGCGACTTGACACGCGGGGTTTCCCGATCATCTTCTGGTGTTGCGCCGATCGAAGCGGTTGGCCCCGGTCGGAGGTCCGTTATGACCCGCCCGCCGCAGCCCACAAGACTGCAGCCATAAAAAAAGTGAAATATATCGGCTTGACTCAGCCGGAGCCCGCAGCCGTGCGTTCAAGTGCCTGATTCAGCGTCGGAACAATGTGACAAACGTGCGAATCGGCGGATTCCCTACGGTTTGCAGATCGCCCGCCGAAAGTCGGTCTTAACCCTTTCGCAGATGCAAAAAGGGCCGGTGGTAAACCCACCGACCCCGTTCCAATTTCGTTCCTGGTTAACGCCCCGGAAGGGCGAATCAGAGCGCCGCGACTCGCTTGGTCAGGCGGCTCATCTTGCGCGCGACGGTGTTCTTGTGGAGCACGCCGCGAGCGACGCCCCGCGCCAGCTCGGGCTGGGCGGCCTTGAGCGCTTCGGTCGCAGCGGTCTTGTCGCCGCCGGCGAGCGCGCTCTCGACCTTCTTCACGAACGTGCGGATACGGTTCAGGCGCGCACCATTGATCTCGGCACGGTTCTCGTTCCGGCGGATGCGCTTCTTGGCTTGCGGCGTATTGGCCATGTCTGTCCTTACCTCGGGCCGCTCTGGCGCAGCCGGAATCTCTGTCTAAACGGTCACGGAAACGGCAGTTTCCCGCCGGAAAGCGGCGCCCTTAGCGGCGAGAGGCCGAATCGTCAAGCAACGCGGTTACTTCTGGCACTTCCGGCAGAACCACGTGCTGCGCCCACCCTGCGTGATCCGCGCGATGACACCGCCGTCTTTGCGCGCGCACGGCTGGCCCTCGCGATCGTAAACGGCGAAGCGCGTCGCGAAGTATCCGAGCTCGCCATCGGGTCGGGCGTAGTCGCGCAAGGTCGAGCCGCCGTCGCCGATCGCCTGCTCGAGCACCTCGCGGATTGCCGGTACGAGGCGCTCGAGCGCCGGCCGGGAGACTTGGCCCGCGGGCTTGCGCGGATCGATTCCGGCGCGGAACAGCGCCTCGCAAACGTAGATGTTGCCGAGCCCGGCGACGATCCGCTGGTCGAGCAGCATGAGCTTGATCGCCTGCCGGCGGCCGGCCAGCGCCGCCTTCATGTGCGCCACGGTCAGCCCGGGGCCGAGCGGCTCGGGTCCCATCGCGACGAACGCCGGCCAGCGGTCGAGCGCGTCGGTCGGCACAAGGTCGACGAACCCGAAGCGGCGCGGGTCGTGCAGCGCGAAGCGATGGCCGGCGGTCTCGAGCACGAGGTGATCGTGCTTCGCCGCTTCCGAGGGATCGATTCGCCAGCGCCCGCTCATGCCGAGATGGAACACCAGCGTCGTGTCGCGGTCGGTGTGGATCAGGCCGTACTTCGCACGCCGGCCAAGCCCGGTCACGGTCGCGCCGGTCAGCGCCTGCACCAGCCCCTCGGGGAACGGGAAGCGCATGTCGGGCCGGTTTAGCGCTACGCGCGCGATCCGCTCGCCCTCGAGGTGGCGCGCGAGGCCGCGCACGGTGGTTTCGACTTCGGGCAGCTCGGGCATCGTCGCGGGGTTAGCCGGGCAATCGGCCATCGCCAAGCACGCCGGCGCGCATTAGGGGGCGGCGCGATGTCCGACCGCTCAGAAGCCCGCGCGTTCGCCCTGCTCGGGCTGGTCATGCTGCTGTGGGCGGGCAACTCGATCGTCGGGCGCGCGGTGCGCGACGACGTCGGACCGTTCACGCTCGCGTTCGTCCGCTGGGCCGGCGCCAGCCTGGTGCTCGCGCCGTTCGCGCTGCGCCCGCTGGTGCGCGACTGGCCGGCGATCCGGCGCAGCTGGAAGACGATCCTGCTGCTCGGGCTGCTCGGGGTCGCCGCGTTCAACGCGCTGCTCTATTCGGGGCTCAAGCACACCACCGCGACCAACGCGCTGCTGCTGCAGGCGGCGATTCCGCCCGCGGTCATGCTGTTCGACCGGTTGTTCTTCGGCACGCGCGCGACCGCCTGGCAGGCGGCCGGGGTGACTGCCTCGGTGCTCGGCGTGGTGACGATCGTGTTCGAGGGCGATCCGGCCGCGGCGATGCGGCTGCATTTCGGACTCGGCGACGCGCTGGTGCTGGTCTCGGTGGTGGTCTGGGCGCTCTACACGGTGTTCCTGCGGCTGCGGCCGGCGATCTCGCCGGTCAGCTTCATCGCCACGACCTTCTTCATCGCGGTGGTGGCGCTGGCGCCGCTCGCGGCGTGGGAGCAGCAGCCGCTGGTCTGGGGCCCGCGCCTGGCCGGCGCCTTCGTCTACGTGGCGCTGCTGCCCTCGCTGCTGTCGTACTTCATCTACAACCACGCGACGGCAATCGTCGGACCGGCCAAGGCCGGGCAGGCGATCACGCTGATGCCGCTGTTCGGCGCATTCCTGGCCGCAGGCTTGCTCGGTGAGCAGTTGCACCCGTTCCACTTCGCGGGAATGGCGCTGATCCTCGCCGGGATCGTCATTGCCGCGCTGGCGCCGCGGCAGCGCGAGCGCTAGAGGGCCGGCATGAGTGAGCAGGTATCCTTCGGCTACGAGAGCGTCGACGCCGACGAGAAGACCCGGCGGGTCGGCGCCGTATTCTCGAACGTCGCGGCGAAATACGACGTGATGAACGACGCCATGTCGGTGGGCATGCACCGGCTGTGGAAGGACCAGTTCGTCAGGCGGGTGAAGCCGCAGCCGGGCGAGGCAGTGCTCGACATGGCCGGCGGCACCGGCGACATCGCCTTCCGCCTGGCGGCGCGCGGGGCCGAGGTAACCGTCGCCGACATCAACCAGGAAATGCTCGACGTCGGCATCGAGCGGGCCCTGGAGCGCGGGATCGACGGGTTGGTCTGGTCGCGCCAGAACGCCGAGCAGCTCGCCTACCCCGATCGCATGTTCGATGCGTACACGATCGCTTTCGGCATCCGCAACGTCACCCACATCGACCGGGCGCTGGCCGAGGCGTTCCGCGTGCTCAAGTTCGGCGGACGGTTCTTCTGCCTCGAGTTCTCGACCACCGAGTGGCCCGGGTTCCGCGAGGTCTACGACGCCTATTCGCACAAGCTCGTGCCGCAGATCGGCAAGGCGATCGCGCACGACGCCGACAGCTACCGCTACCTGATCGAATCGATCCGCCGCTTCCCGCCGATGCCCGAGTTCGAGCGGATGATCCGGGGGGCGGGCTTCGAGCGCACCAAGGTCGAGCCGATCCTCGGCGGGTTGGTCGCGATCCACTCCGGGTGGAAGATCTGACCCGACCGTCGACCCATGTGTGGCGGCTCGGCAAGTGGGCCCGGACGCTGGCGCGCCACGGCGCCCTGCGCGGAATCGCACGCGATCCGAACGTGCCGCAGCAGGTGAAGCGCCTGATCGGGTTCTTCAGCCTGGGTACCCGTAAATCGCACAGCCCGGATTACGCGACCGCCTTCCGGGAGATCGGTCCGGCGGCGATCAAGCTTGGGCAGACGCTCGCCACCCGACCCGACCTCGTCGGCGACGAAGCCGCGCACAACCTGCTGACGCTGCAGGACAGCCTGCCGCCGGTCCCGTTCGAGGCGATCCGCGCCGAGATGGAGCGCAGCTTCGAGCGGCCGATCGGCGAGATATACGCCGAGATCGACCCGGTGCCGGTCGGCGCAGCATCGATCGCGCAAGTCCATCGCGGCGTCACGACTGACGGCCGCACCGTTGCCGTCAAGGTGCTGCGCCCGGGCATCCGCGAGCGCTTCGCACGCGACATCGATACTTACGAGTGGGCCGCCGCGCATCTCGAAGGGCTCGGCGGCGAGGCGCGCCGGCTGCGGCCCCGCGCGACGATCGCCAACTTCAAGCGCTGGACCAACAGCGAGCTCGATTTGCGCCGCGAGGCCGCCTCGGCTTCCGAGCTGGCCGAGGCGATGAAGGGCTTCGACGGCTACTGCATCCCTTCGATCGACTGGGACCGCACCAACGGCCGCGTGCTGACGATCGAGTGGATCGACGGCATCAAGATCAGCGACGTCGCCGCGCTCAGGGCGGCCGGGCACGACCTGCCGCAGCTGGCCCACCGGCTGGTGCTCGCATTCCTCACCCAGGCGATCAGCGGCGGGTTCTTCCACGCCGACATGCACCAGGGGAACCTGTTCGTGCGCCCCGACGGTACGATCGTGGCGATCGACTTCGGCATCATGGGGCGGATCGACCGCCGCGCGCGGCAATGGCTGGCGGAGATCCTGTACGGTCTGACCACCGGCAACTACCGCCGCGTGGCCGAGATCCACTTCGAGGCGCAGTACGTCCCGAGCCACCACTCGGTCGACGAGTTCGCAACCGCGCTACGCGCGGTCGGCGAGCCGATGCGCGGCAAGCCCGTCAGCGAGCTCTCGGTCGGGATGATGCTCGACGGGCTGTTCGCGATCACCCGCGACTTCGACATGCAGACCCAGCCGCACCTGCTGCTGCTGCAGAAGACCATGGTCATGGTCGAAGGCATCGCCACCACGCTCCACCCCGAGATCAACATGTGGGACGTCTCGGCGCCCTACGTGCGCAGCTGGATCCGCGACGAGCTGGGTCCGGAAGCCGCGCTGGCCGATCGGATTCGCGAGGACTTCGCGACTCTGCTGCGGCTGCCGGACCTCGTCCGCCGGGTAGAGGACCGCTTCCCCCCGCGCGGCGGCGCGCCCGAGCAGCCGCCGCTGCCCGAGGTCGAGGTCGTGTGGAAGCGATCGGCCAAGCCTCGCGCGCCGGTGATCGGCTATCTCCTCGCAGCATTCGCCGGCGGGGCGCTCGTCGGGACCGCCGGTCTGTTGGGTTGGCTGGGCTGAGCACCGATTTGGCCGCCGGCGACCGCTTTGCCGGCTGGCCGCGCCCCGCAGCGCTGGCGGTTCTGGCGATCTTCGCGCTGCTGTTGGCGCTGGCGGTGTTTACCGCCAAACCACCGGGGGAGCTCGGGAGCAAGCTTGAGCCGATCCCAGCCGCGCAGAGTGCGGTGGCGGCTGACGAACAGGCGCGCGACGTAGACTCGGCCCTCTACCGCCGGATCGTCGGGCGGGTCGCAGCGGGGGACAGTTACTATAAAGCCGCGATGGAAGAGCAGCGCTCGCGCGGTTATCCGGTGCGGCCTGGCCTTGCGGTGCGGATGCCGACGCTGGCGCTCGTGACAGCGTGGATCGGTGAGCGTGGAATGATCCTTT
>DATDLP010000124.1:0-5880 GCA_036519255.1 Croceibacterium sp. | reverse complement strand
CGCATCGCCTTGACCGGTCGCGCTGGCGGTGCTGCGCCCCGGGTCGGTCCGCGAGGTGGTGTACTTGCGCGCCATGCTCGACAGCGCGACGCCGCAGGTTCGCGCGCGCACCTCGGGCCTGCGGGAGCAACTCGCCCGCAGCCGGCGCCTGCACGAACAGTCGCTGGCCGCGGCGCGCTTCCTGCGGGCGGAGGAGGGCCGCCTGGCCGAACGGCGCACGGCGCTGGCCGCGCTCGAGGCGCAGCAGCGCCTCGTCTCGCGGCAGGCCAGCGGCACCGCCGACCGCGAGGCCGAACGCGCGCTGGCGCTGGCCGAACAGGTGCGCGATCTCGATTCGCTGGTCGACGAGCTCGACCGCGCCGGAAGCCTGCGCGTGCGCCTCGCGGCGCTGCCGGGCCCGATGCCGCGTCCCGCGCGGCCCGAGGAGGCGCGGCTCGCCGGGCTCTCGGCCATGCCGGTGCCCGAGGCCACGGCGACCGCCCCGCCGGAGCCTTACCTGCTGCCCGTCACCGGGCGCACGGTGATCGGCTTCGGTGCGCCGCGCGGGTCCGCCAGCAGCACCGGCGTGACCGTCGCCCCGCGTCCCGGCGCGCAAGTCGTCGCTCCGGCGGCGGGGCGCGTGGCTTTCGCCGGGCCCTACCGCGGTTACGGCCGGATCGTGATCATCGAGCACGCGGGCGGGTGGACCAGCCTGGTCACCGGCCTCGCGCGGACCGACGTGGCGGTCGGCGCGACGGTGGTGGCCGGCGCGCCGCTCGGGATCGCCGGGCAGGCGGGTCCGGAGATCACGCTCGAGCTGCGAACCGGGGGCGAACCGGTCAATCCGCTGCGCTTCGTCGGATGAATTCCGCTGCTCGTCGCCTCATCTGGCGTTAACGCGCCGCAAGCGATAAACTGGGGCGTCACTCGAGGAACACGATTCATGAAGCTTGCCCAACCGTTGCGCGCCGCCGCGCTGCTCACCGCGGTCGCGCTGCTGCCCGCGACGACCGCGGTCTTCGCCCAGGTCGAAAGCCGCTCGTCGCCCGAGTTCGCCAAGCTGTTCGCGACCTACCAGCGGATCAAGTCGAGCTACGTCGAGCCGGTTGACGACGAGGTCCTGATCCGCGGGGCCATCGACGGCATGCTCGCGGCGCTCGATCCGCACTCGGCCTATCTCGACGGCGCCGCGCTCGAGCGGCTGGAGACGATGATCGACGGCAACTACCAGGGCCTCGGCATCTCGGTGCAGATGGACGACGGCGCGGTGAAGGTGGTCTCGCCGTTCAAGGGCAGCCCGGCGGACAAGGCCGGGATCAAGGCCGGGGACTTCATCACCCACATCGAGGGCAAGCTGATCTACGGGCTCGAGCTCGACGAGGCGGTCAAGCAGATGCGCGGGCCCGCGGGCAGCGCGATCACGCTGTCGATCTTCCGCGCCGGGCGCGACGAGCCATTCGACGTGACCGTGACGCGCGGGGTGATCGAGCTCGAGCCGGTCACCTGGACGCTCGAGAGCGGCAACATCGGCGTGATCAGCGTCAACGAGTTCAGCCGCGACGTGGGCGTCGACGTCAACGCGGCGCTCACCGCGCTGCGGCGTGACGCCGGCGGGCGGCTTTCCGGCCTGGTGCTCGACTTGCGCAAGAACCCGGGCGGCTCGCTCGACGAGGCCGTGGCGCTGAGCGACCTGTTCCTGACCGAGGGCCAGATCGTCTCGCAGCGCGGCCGCAACCCGCGCGATTCGGTCTACTACGAGGCCGAGAGCGTCTATCGCGGCGACGCCGCCGCGGGCCTGCCGATGATCGTGCTGATCGACGCCGGTTCGGCCTCGGCGAGCGAGATCGTCGCCGGCGCGCTGCAGGACCAGCGCCGCGCGCTGGTCATGGGCGAGCGCAGCTTCGGCAAGGGCTCGGTGCAGACGCTGTTGCCGCTGACGCGCGATTCGGCGCTCAAGCTGACCACCGCGCGCTACTACACCCCGTCGGGCCGCTCGGTGCAGGAAGGCGGGATCGAGCCCGACATCGCCGTGCCGCAGCTCAGCGATCCCGACGCCGCCAAGCGCCGCATCGTGCTGCGCGAGAGCGATCTGCGCGGCCACCTCGTGAACGAGGTCGACCTCGAGGACGAGGCGCTCGAGGCCGACCGGCAGGAAGATCCGCGCTTCACGCTCACCGCCGCGCAGCTCGAGGAGCAGGGCATCGAGGACTTCCAGCTCGATTATGCCTTGCGCACGCTGCGCCGCACCGGCGGCGCGGTGGTGGCCCGGCGCTGAGGACGGTCGCAGGCGTGAATTCTTCGCTCAGGCAGGCCCAATGGCTCGCGTTCGGCGTGCCCGCGCTGCTGCTCGCCGGCGCCTATGTCTCGGAGTACGGCTTCGGGCTCTATCCGTGCGAGATGTGCTGGTACCAGCGCTACCCGCACTTCGCCGCCCTGGCGCTCGCCTTGATCGGGTTCGTGGCGCGGCCGAAAGCGCTGTGGATTGGGCTCGGCGCGCTGGCCATTCTTGCCTCGGGGCTGACCGGCGCATTCCACGCCGGCGTGGAATACGGCTGGTGGCAGGGGTTCACCGCCTGCACGAGCACGATCGACAACAGCGGCGGCGATCCGCTGGCGGCGATCATGGCCGCTCCGCTGATTCGCTGCGATGTCGCCCAATGGACGCTGGGGGGCATTTCGCTCGCCGGTTTCAACGCCTTGATCTCGGTAATATCCGCAGTGGCGATCGGCGCGCTGCTTGCTAAGGCCAGGCGATGACGAGCGAACGCGCAGCGATGATCCGGGTCGACCAGGCAGGCGAGTACGGCGCCACGCGGATCTATGCCGGGCAGCTCGCGGTGATGGGCGACCGCGCGCCGCATTCGGGCGAAATCCGCGCGATGGCCGAGCAGGAGCACGACCATCTGCGCGCGTTCGACGCACTTGCCGCCGCACGCGGCGTGCGGCCGACCGCGCTGCAGCCTTTGTGGCACGCGGCCGGCTACGCGCTCGGCGCGGCGACCGCCCTGATCGGTCCCGAAGCCGCGATGGCCTGCACCGCGGCAGTCGAGGAGGAGATCGACCGTCACTACACACGCCAGCTCGAGCAACTCGAGCGGGCCAAAGGGACGGCGGGCGATGATCCCGAGCTCGCCGGCATGATCGACCGCTTCCGCGAGGACGAGCGCGCGCATCGCGATGCGGCGCTGGCCGCCGGCGCCGAGCGCGCGCCGGCCTATCCGTTGCTATCCGCCGCGATCCGGCTCGGCTGCCGCGCGGCGATCCGGCTGTCGGAACGGATCTGACGTGTTGCGGGCGCGGAACAAGCCGTACCCGCCGTGCGCTTCAGCCCATATTCACGGCGCCGGGCGCCCCATGACATCGAGGGGCTGGCGCCCCGCAGGAAGGACCTGACATGACACGCCTGCTCGTACTCGCCGCTGCGACCGCCGCCGCCACGCTCGCGACCGTTCCCGCCGCGGCGCAGGACGCGGCCGGCGACCGGGTCAACACCGTGATCGTCTACGGCGACGACGAATGTCCGCAGTCGGACGGAGGGGACATCGTGGTCTGTGCACGACTTGAAGAGAGCGAGCGCTTCCGCATTCCCGAGGCGTTGCGCCGGAGCAACGACCCCGAGAACGAAGCCTGGGCCAACAAGGTGCGCGCCTACGAGACGGTAGGCAACTTCGGTGCGCTGTCGTGTTCCCCGGCGGGCTCGGGCGGCGAGCTCGGCTGCACCGCCAAGATGATCGAGGCCGCCTACCGCGAGCGCGAGACCGGCTCCGACGTCCGCGCCGGCGAACTGATCGCCGCGGCGCGCGACGAGCGCCTGTCGACGATCGACGCCGAAGCGGCCGCGACCCAGGCCCGCGTCGAGGAACTCGAACGCCAGTACATGGCACGCGTCGAGGCCGAGGAGGCGGGCCAGGTCGCGCCGCGCCAGACCGACCCGAACGTGCCGGTGGTGGTCGATCCCTCGCAAATCCGCCCGGCGCCGTGATCCGCGCTGGCTGAATTGATCAGGCTAGCCCGGCCAGCGCTCGAACGCAGGCATCTGGTCCAGCCTGGCCATATATTCGAGCCGCTCGGCGCACTGGATTTGCGCCGCGGGCGTCAGGTCTGCCGCGTTGTCGAGCGTGGCCGACTGGATGTCGGCGATCCCTGGCAGCACGGCATCGTTGAAGTAGTATAGCCCGGTGCCGCAGGTACCGCAGAAGTAGCGTTCCGCGCCGCCGTTGCCGTTCCATCGCACGGCCTGGCCCTCGGTCACCGAGAAGCTGTCCTTCGGCACCGCCAGCCACGCCACAGCGGGCGCGCCGGCCGAGCGGCGGCAATCCTCGCAATGACACAGCCCGTGGCGTGTCGGATCCCCGACCTCGGCCTGGTACCGCACCCCTCCGCATCTGCATCCGCCTGTCAGCATTGTTCGATCTCCCTGGAGTCGGGCATGAACATAGCAGGAACATCTAGCGGCGGGAAGGGCGTCCTGTCACCTCGAGCGTCGCCACCGGCAGCGCCCCATCCTCGTCGTCGCGATTCCCGCCGCGCTGGAAATCGAGACCGGCGTCGACCAGCTCCTCGCGCTGCCCCGGCCGGCCGAAGTCGCGGATCAACCGCACCAGCACGCGTCCGGCGCCGTTGGGGTTGATCCGATCGCCGGAGAAGCCGTTGACCCGCACGCGATACGTGCCGCGCGGCGCGCGCCGGATCGCGTATTCCTCGGGCCCGTAGCCGTCGGTCATGTCGTTCGAGATCTGCCCGCCGCCGGTGCTCAGCGAGTAGCTGTACATCACCCGCTCGCCGTTGGGCTCGTCGACCCACAGGTCGATGTCCTCGTCGTCGGCGGTCCACTCGATCACCAGCCTGAGGTCGGTGTCAAGCAGCCCGACCAGCTCCGGATCGAGCTCCCACTCACCGCCAGCCGCCGCGATCGCCGGGATCAGCGCGTTGGCCTCCATCAGCGCGACCACCTCGATCCCGCGGAAGTCGTTGATCGCCGGGTCGAGGGCGACCTCGGTCAGCAGCGCGAACGCGCGCTCGAGGTCGCGCCGCGCGCCGGCCCCGCCCCTGGCGCCGCGCGCGGCCAGCGTCAGCGCCAGAGCGCGCTTGGGCTGCGGGCGGAACTGCGATCCGGCGGCGACCAGCTCGGCCAGCTCGACCGCGCGATCGAACCCGCCGTCGCGCTCGAGCCGGAAGGCCACCACCTGGCGCGTCTCGTCGTCCGCCTCGGGCAGCTCGAGCGCCGAGAGCAGCAGCAGGTGCGAGGTCGCGAGATCGCCCTTGAGGCGGAACCACTCGGCGGTATCGAGGAAGAAGCCGGGCAGCGCGCCGTAGCTGCGCTGCTGTTCGCCGAGCACCGCAAGCCGATTGCGCGGCGCGGCCGCGTCGAGCGCAGCGAGGTAGGGCTGCTCGCCGAGCAGATCCTCCATTTCGACCACGGTCTCGTCGGGCAATTCCCGTGAGTCGACCACCGTGATCGGCGCCGGGGAATTGTAGCTCGGCCCGGCGACCCGCGAGCCGGTCACCACGATGTTCGCGTCATCGTCTCCGCCATAGCCGTCGGCCTGGTCCGGCTCGAACGCCGGCAGACGCGCGACATTGCTCTCAACCGCGTCGGCCGAGGGGGGCGGTGGCGGTGGGGGCGGCGGAGAGGGCATGGGAGGAGCTGACAAGACCATCGCCGGCGCCTCGCGCGCGCCGTCATCGTCGTCGTGCCCGCGCGGCGCGCGCCGCGCCGCCTGGTAGGTCTTGCTCCACCATTCGCGCCGCTCGCGCCATTCGTCGCGCACGAACGCGAGCCGTTCGCGCCGCGCTTGCGCGAGTCCGGTGGCCTGCTCGCGCTTCTGCTCGGCATAGCTCTCGCGCCATTCGCGCGGAAAGCCTTCGGGCGGGGCGACATCGGCCGACAGGTATTGTTCG
>DATDLP010000123.1:0-3216 GCA_036519255.1 Croceibacterium sp. | reverse complement strand
GAACGTCATCGGCCCGTGCAGCCGCGCCGCGATGTCCGACCAGAACTGCGGGTGGACCGCCGAGGTCAGGTTGTAGTTGACCACCCCCCAGACGAAAAGCGCCGCGCACGGCAGCAGCACGAACCGGGTGAACAGCCGCGCGAAACGCGAGGGCGGCTTGTCGGCCGGGCTCGCGTTCTCGTCCGCCATCCCGATCACTCCGGAAACAGCAGCGTCACCGCCAGGCGCAGGCCCCACTCGGGGCCGCCGTCGGGCCGCTCGGCGTAGTAGCGCACGCCGCCTTGCAGGTTGAAACGCTGCTCCCCGGCCTTGAAGAGATGCCCGACCATGAAGTTGATCGGCACCGTCCACTGGTCGGCGTGCCAGTCGTAGGTCGTTTCCGAGTTGAGCGTGAACGATGTGGTGTCGGGCAGGGTGTGCGACAGGAACGGCTGCAGGGTCATCAAGCTGACGTCGGCGCGGCTCGCGTCGCCGGCATAGGACCAGATCTGGTTGGCGAGCAGGCCCATCGTGGTGCCGCTGGCCTGCCGCGCGATCAGCACCGTCGGGCCGGCACCGAACTTCTCGGTGCCGAGCTCGGCCTTGCCGATCGGCCACAGCAACACCGGCCCGGCCCCGAGAATGAGCCCAGGAGGCGCATGCGTCGGCGAGAAGAAGAAGCTCTGGGTCACGTCGCCGAAACCGGTGACGCCGCCTTGCCCCGCCACGGTCTCGCCCTGGCTGATGAACGGGATGATCGTGCGGGTGATGAGCCGCATGTCGTCGCTCAGGCGCAGGGGGATCACCGGCTGGACGTTGAGCGTGTAGCGCGAGGCGTCCTCGGGACCGTAACAGCAGTCGTAATTGCTCTGCAGCGGAACCGAGATCAGGTCGGAGATCGGGTTCGCGACCTTCATCGCGAGGTCCGAATCCGCCGTCGCTCCGGGTGCCGGCGCAGGACCTGGGAGCTGCTCCTGGGCGCGGGCCGCGGACGCGGCAAGCAGCATCGCGCCCAGCGATGCCAGGACGAGGGGGCACCGGTTCCACATGAGGCTCAATCGCGCGCCATCGCCGCGGCCATCTGTCGCTCGACGTCGAAGTAGTGGTCGTCGGCGACGTCAAAGATCACCTTCTCGATCGTCCCGCCGGTGAAGCTGAACGCCGAGCCGTACGCGCTGCTCACCGCGTCCCCGGCATCGCGCCCCACCGCCAGCCCCTCGCCGCACAGCGCGTAGTGCCCCGATTGCGTGCGGAACGCGCCCTCGGCGACCGCCCTGTCGTCGACGTAGAGCGTCATCGTGCCGAGCGTCTCGAGCTTGTCGCTGATCCGCTCCTTGGCGAACGCGACCCCGACGATGTGCCTGCCGTCCTTCGGCGCCGCGCAGCTCAGTCGCTGCTCGGGCGGGATGCCGAGAAAGTTGTAGGCGAACACCAGCTCGCCGTCCTTCACGAACAGCGAATAGCCGCCGAAGCGCGAGCCCTGCGCGAAGATCACCCCCTCGGTCGCGCCGTTGAACTCGACCTCGGCGAGCGCCTTGAACGACGCCCCGAGCGTGCGCGCGGCCGAAGCCTCGGGGACCTCGGTCGTGCCCGGATAATAGGTGTAGCGCCCGCTCTTGAGCGGCGCCGCGTGGAACTCCATCGCGTGGTAGGCGGCGATGCCGAGGTCGACCAGCGGCAGGACGTTGTTCCGCTTCGCCTCCTCGAGCCAAAGGTCCTGCAGCTCCTTGAGCTTCTCCGGGTGCTCGGCCGAAAGATCGTGCGCCTCCGCCCGGTCCTCCTCGGTGTTGAACAGCTCCCAAACGTCCCGGTCGAAGTTCCCCTGGTCCGACGGCAGCGGCCCGTGCTGCGCCGCGGCCTTCCACCCGCCGGCCCAGATCCCGCGCGTGCCGCACATCTCGTAGTACTGCGCCTGCTTGGTGGTCGGCGCTGCCGCATCATCGAAGCTGTACTTCATCGACACGCCCGCGAGCGGCGCCTGCGGCACATAGTCGATTGTCTCGGGCATCGGCACGCCGCAGCACTCGAGGATCGTCGGCACGATGTCGGTGCAGTGGTGGTACTGGTGCCGCACCTCGCCCCGGGCCTTGATCCCGGCCGGCCAGTGGATCACCAGCGGATCGCACGTCCCCCCGCTGTACGAGGCATAGCGCTTGAACATCCGGTACGGCGTCGAGAACGCCACCGCCCACCCGGTCGGATAGTGGTTGTAGGTGTCCGGCGAGCCGAGCTTGTCGAGCATCGCCATGTTGTCCTCGATCGCGTCGGGATAGCCGTTGAAGAACTTGTTCTCGTTGACCGACCCGTTCGGCGATCCTTCGCCCGAAGCCCCGTTGTCGGCGCAGTAGAAGATCAGCGTGTTGTCGAGCTGCCCCGATTCCTCGAGGTAGTCGATTACCCGCCCGATCTGCACGTCGGTGTACTCGGACATCGCCGCGTAGACCTCGGCCATGCGGCTGAACAAGCGCTTCTCGTCGGCATTCAGCGTCGCCCACGGCCGCACGCTGTCCTCCGGCGGCAGCACGCCTTCGGGCAGCGGGTTGAGCGGCGTGAGGTCCGTCCCCTCGGGCAGGATCCCGCGCTCGATCATCCGCGCCAGCACCCATTCGCGATAGGCCTCGTACCCGTCGTCGAACGCGCCCTTGTACTTGTCGATGTAGTCCTGCGGCGCATGGTGCGGCGCGTGGTTCGCCCCCGGGCAGTACCACATGTACCACGGCTTCTCCGGGTCCGACTGCCTGGTATCCCGGATGAAGGTGATCGCCTTGTCGGCGATGTCCTTCGAGAAGTGATAGCCCTCCTCGGGCTGGTACGGCTGCTCGACGAAGTGGTTGTCCTCGATCAGCTCGGGGTACCACTGGTTGGTCTCCCCGCCGATGAACCCATAGAACCGGTCGTAGCCGAGCCCGAGCGGCCAGGCCTTCTTGCTCGCCCCGATGCTGAACGCGTCGACCGGCACGTTGTGGTTCTTGCCGATCCAGAACGTCGACCAGCCGGCGTTGCGCAGGATATGCGCGATCGTGCCGTTCTCGAGCGGGATGTGCCCGTTGTACCCTGGAAACCCGGTCGCCGCCTCGGAGATCGTGCCAAACCCGTTGGCGTGGTGGTTCCTGCCCGTCAGGAAGCACGAGCGCGTCGGCGAGCACACCGCGGTGGTATGCCATTGGCTGTAGGTCAGCCCGTTCTTCGCCAACCGGTCCATCGTCGGCATCGCGATCCGCCCGCCGTAGGGCGACC
>DATDLP010000122.1:0-5868 GCA_036519255.1 Croceibacterium sp. | reverse complement strand
GGTCCACCAGGACATTCCCGCCGCGTTCGAGGCGCTGGCGCTCCACCAGGCGGTCGAATTGTGGCTGCAGGCGGTGTTCGCCTGCAACGCCTACATCGACGAGCAGGCGCCATGGGCGCTGCGCAAGACCGATCCGGCGCGGATGGAGCGCGTGCTGGCCACGCTGTGCGGCTGCATTCGCGACCTCGCGGTAAGCATTTCGCCCGTCACACCAAGAGCTTCGGCGAAGATCCTCGACGCGTTGTGCATTCCGGCGGATGGGCGCGATTTCGCCGCCCTCGGCGCAGAGATCGGCGCGGTACGGGCCGAAAACCCCACTCCGGCCTTCCCGCGGCTCGAGCTCCCGGCCGAGGACGCCTGATGCTGGTCGATAGCCACTGCCACCTCAACTACAAAGGCCTGGTCGAGGAGCAGCAGGCGGTGCTGGCGCGGGCGCGCGAGGCCGGCGTCACCGCGTTCCTCAACATCTCGACGCGGCAGAGCGAGTGGGCCGACGTGGTCGGCACGGCGGAGCGCGAGCCCGACGTCTGGGCCAGCATCGGCATCCATCCGCACGAGGCCGAACAGCATGCCGACCTCGGCGAGCGAGCGCTGCTGGAGGCCACGGCGCACCCGCGGGTGATCGCGATCGGCGAGAGCGGGCTCGATTACTACTACGACAAGTCCGACCGCGCGGTGCAGCGCGACCTGTTCCGCACGCACATCGCGGTTTCGCGGGACACCGGCCTGCCGCTGATCGTTCATACCCGGGATGCGGAGGACGACACCGTGGCGATCCTGGCCGAGGAGATGGAGAAGGGCGCCTTCCCGGCGCTGATCCATTGCTTCACCGCTTCGGCGGGGTTCGGCCGCAAGGTGCTCGATCTCGGGCTAACGATCTCGCTTTCGGGCATCATCACTTTCAAGAACGCGCGCGAACTTCAGGAATTTGCTCCAGAAATTCCGCGGGATCGGATCCTGGTCGAGACGGACAGCCCGTTCCTCGCGCCGGTGCCGCATCGCGGAAAGACCTGCGAGCCCGCGTTCGTGCGCAACACCGCCGAGTTCGTCGCCGGTCTGCGCGGCGAAGCCGTCGAAACGCTCGCGAGCAACACCACGCGCAACTTCTACGCGCTGTTCGCCAAGGCTTGCCCCGAGCCGGGCCGAGGGGCCTGTCCCGAGCCGGGCCGAGGGGCCATCGCATGAAGCTCCTCGTGCTGGGCAGTGGCACTTCGACCGGCGTGCCACGGATCGGCAACGACTGGGGCGAATGCGATCCGAACGAGCCGAAGAACCGGCGATCGCGGGTGTCGATTCTGGTCGAAAGCGCCGAGGGCGGGCGGATCCTGGTCGATACCTCGACCGACTTGCGGCAGCAGCTGCTTGCCAACGACATCGCAAAAGTCGACGCCGTGTTCTGGACGCACGACCATGCCGACCACTGCCATGGGATCGACGACCTCAGGCCGATGCGCTTCAATCGCAACGCGCCGCTGCCCGGGTTCGCCTCCGCCGAGACCGCGCACAGCCTGCGGCAGAGGTTCGGTTACGTGTTTTCGGGCCGCTACGGCTATCCGACGATCGTCCAGCTCGAGACGCTCGAGCACGTGAGGATTCACGCAGGCTTTGCCATCGGCTCGGTCGAAATGCCGCACGGCCCGACCACGAGCACGGGTTTCCGGTTCGAAGCAGACGGAAAATCAGTCGCTTATGCGACAGATTTCAGCGAAATTACCGGTCCGATGATCGACTTGTTCGGGGGCGTCGACATTCTCGTGACCGATTGCCTGCGCCGCGAGCCACACCCGACGCATGCGAGCCTGGCGACGGCGCTGGAACTGGGCGTGCGCTGCAAGGCCGGCACGACTGTGCTCTCGCATCTCGACTTCAGCATGGACTATGCCACGTTGTCGGCCGAAGTGCCGCCAGGCGTTCTGGTGGCATACGACGGAATGGAGCTCGTGGCATGAACGAGTACGGCTGGGTCTCGCTGATCGCGATGTCCGGCTGCCTGGCGCTGGCGCTGGGTTCCTATCGCGCGCATCGCATCGGCGTGGGGAAGACCGTGGTCATGGCGTTGGCCTGGACAGCGATCTTTCTGCTCGTGGCGGGGATTTTTGCGGCGATCGGCGCATGAGGGACTCGCTGCTCCGGCTGACTGTTATTTAACATAATATATATTATCATCCTGAGATGACCGAGCAACTCGACCGCCTCCTCCGCATCATGGCCACCCTGCGCGATCCCGAGAACGGATGCGAATGGGATCGCGCACAACGCTTCGAGACGATCGTGCCGCACACTATCGAGGAAGCCTACGAAGTGGCCGATGCCGTGGCCCGCGGCGACATCGCGGAGATTCGCGACGAGCTCGGCGACCTGCTGTTTCAGGTAATCTTCCAGTCCCGCATCGCCGAGGAAGCCGGCCAGTTCGCGTTCGACGACGTCGCCCGCTCGATCTCCGAGAAGCTCGAGGCGCGCCACCCGCACATCTTCGGCGACGCGCCGCCGCCCGGCGGTGGTCGCGACGAGCGCTGGGAGGCGCTCAAGGCAGCCGAGCGTGCCGACAAGGGCGCCACGAGCGCACTCGACGGCGTCGCGCGCGCGTTGCCCGCCGTGATGCGCTCCGAAAAGCTCCAGAAGCGCGCCGCGCGCGTCGGTTTCGATTGGCCCGACACCGCGGGTCCGGCCGAAAAGCTCGCCGAGGAAATGCGCGAGCTCGCGGATGCTCCGCCGGGCAAACGCCTCGAAGAAGCCGGCGACCTGCTGTTCGCCGCGGTCAACCTGGTACGCGCTTACGGGCTCGGCGCCGAAGAAGCTCTGCGCGCGGCCAACGACAAGTTCGAACGGCGCTTCCGCGCGATGGAACAGCTGGCGGAGGGCGATTTCGCACGGCTAACCCTCGAGCATCAGGAAATGCTGTGGCAGCAGGTCAAGCGCGGCGAAGGCCTCTAAATCAGCCCCACCCTAGCGGCGCAGGCGGAACAAAGCAAAAACACCTTTCCTACACCTCACCCGATATGCCATCCTCGCCCCGTTCTTTGACATCGTTGAGTCGCTGAATCGACGGACCCCCGGGGCCGTCCGACACGATGGACGCGCACTTTCGCTATCGAAATCTGCGAGGTGTCACCCTGCGAAAATGACCGAGGTCCGCCCTAATCCCCTGAAACAAGGACCAAAGGTGCGCGGCCCAGTGGGTGACACGCTGTCGCCTTCGGGTCCCTGATCGGTGGGACTGATCAGCTCGCTACGTGGCGTGCGGCCCAGGCCTGCGCGCCGGCTTGCGATTGCCGCTCGATCGGCGGAACCGCAGCGACGGCGGCGGGATCGAGCAGGACGTCGAGATAGGCCGCCACTGCGCCGATCGCCGAGGCCGAATCGGCCAGCACGTCCTCGTACCAGATCACCAACGGCTCGACCCGCAAGTCGCGGTACATCGCCTGCCACGCCGCTTCCTGCTGCTCGATCAACCGCGTCGCTCGCGCCATCGCATCGGGCGAGTATTCGGGCTCGGGCCGATCGTCGTGTTCCTGCTCCTTGCGCCAGATGCCCGAGAGCGAGGCACGGGCATAGGAGATCGCGTGCGCGACGCGATCGCGGCGGCGAAGCTCGACCACCCTCGCCGGCTGACCGCGCGCGAACAGCGTACGCATGATGAGCCCGAGAAGCTGCGGATTGACCGTGTTGAGGTCCTCGAGCTGCAACGGGAACGACTTGAGCCCGAACACGCCATTCGGCGAGGTCCGCCGCTGCAACGCCGCGCGCCACAGGTCCGTCTGGGCCGCCCGGGATTCGCTCGCGAAGCCATATGGCCCGGCGGGCTCGAAGTTCATGTATTCGAGCGGCGCGCCGAGGCAGCCGGTCTCCCACAGCAAGTGGCTGACGTAAGTACTGCCGCTGCGTGGGACCGAAGCGAGCAGGTAGACCAGGCTCGGAGGGCCCTCGCGCGAAGGAAAATCGAACTGGGGCTCATAGCCCGTAACCGCGCCGGGCTTCAGGTCCACGTCAGCCGTCCAGCGCCTCGAAGCGTCCGAGCTCCTTGTCGGTCAGCCGCACCTCGATCCGCCGCAGCGGTCCCTCGTCGCCCTCGCCCGCTTCCTCCTCGGCCAGGACTTCACCGTGCGAGTGCAGCCAGGCGATCTTCTGCCCGGCGCTCGCCGGCAGCGTGATCGTCAGCCGGCGCGCGCCTTTGGTCAGCACTTCGCCGAGCCGCTCGAGCAGGCGGTCTACCCCGAACCCGGACACGGCGGACAGCGGCAGCACCTCGGGATCGATCGCCGCGAGCGCCTCGATCTCGATCCGCCGTTCGTCGTCGAGCAGATCCCATTTGTTCCACAGCTCAAGGATCGGGATCGTAGGTTCGTCGCCCTCCTCCTCGATCACCCCCAGCTCTGCAAGCACGCTCAGCACCTGCCGTTTCTGTGCCGCGCTGTCGGGATTGGCGATGTCGCGCACGTGCAGGATCACGTCGGCCGCGGTGACTTCCTCGAGCGTGGCCCGGAACGCGGCGACGAGCTGGGTCGGCAGGTCCGAGATGAAGCCCACCGTATCCGACAGGATCGCCTTCTCGACCCCCGGCAGCGCGATCGCGCGCATCGTCGGGTCGAGCGTGGCGAACAGCAGGTCCTCGGCCATCACCCCGGCGCCGGTCAGGCGGTTGAACAGCGTCGATTTGCCGGCATTGGTGTAGCCGACCAGCGCGATCACCGGCCACGGCGCCCTCCCCCGCCGCTCGCGGTGCAGCGCGCGGGTCTTGCGGACTTGCTCGAGCTCGCGCCGCAGCTTGCCCATGCGCGCGCGGATCATCCGCCGGTCGGCTTCGATCTGCGTCTCGCCCGGGCCGCCGAGGAAGCCGAAGCCACCGCGCTGGCGTTCGAGGTGGGTCCAGCTGCGCACGAGCCGGCTCTGCTGGTAGTCGAGATGCGCGAGCTCGACCTGCAGCCGGCCTTCCGCGGTGGCCGCGCGTTCGCCGAAGATCTCGAGGATCAGCCCGGTGCGGTCGATCACCTTGCGCTTGAGCTTTTCCTCGAGGTTGCGCTGCTGGATTGCCGACAGCGCGCCGTCGACGATCACCAGCTCCGCGCTTTCCTGCGCGCATTCGGTGGCGATACGCTCGATCTGGCCTTCGCCGAACAGCGTGCCGGGCCGCACGTCGCGTACCGGCAGGATGAACGCCTCGGCGACGACGATGCCGATCGCCTGGGCGAGTCCCTTCGCCTCCTCGAGGCGCGCCTCGGGGTCATCCGCCGAACGCTGCCGGCGAATGTCGGGGCAGACCACGATGGCCTTGGCGCCGCGGGTGACCCCGCCTTCGATCTCGTCGTCGACTATCAGGGAAACCTCGTCAGTCTTCCGGGCCGTCGTCGTCGTCGAACCCGGTGGTCAGGTCGACCGGCGCGGCGGGCTGGATCGTCGAAACGGCGTGCTTGTAGGCGAGCTGCACGAAGCCCTCGCGCTCGAGCAGCATGCAGAACAGGTCGTAGGCGGCGATGCGCCCTTGCAGCATCACGCCGTTCACGAGGAACATCGTCACCTGTACGCCCGCATCACGCACGCGCGAGAGGAACACGTCCTGCAGCAGGCGCTGCTTCTTGCCGCCCTCGCCGCCCGGGCCGAACAGCCCGGCGTCGACCGGCTGGCTCGGCATGATGGTCGAGATCGCATGCTTGTAGACCAGCTGCGACTGCCCGTCGCGGCGCAGCAGGATCGAGAAGTTGTCGAACCAGGTGACGATTCCCTGCAGCTTGACGCCCTTCACGAGGAACATCGTGACCGGAGTCTTGTCGCGCCGGAGATGGTTGAGAAACAGGTCCTGCAGGTTGGCGCTCTTGGCGGCTGCCGGGCTGCTCGCTGCGGGTGCAGGCGGTGTGTCCGGCGTGGCGCGCG
>DATDLP010000121.1:0-4345 GCA_036519255.1 Croceibacterium sp. | reverse complement strand
TCGAGCGCCGCGTCGAGGGTCATGACCATGCGGTCGCGGACCATGTGCACGACCGGCTCGTTGCGCGCCTTGACCTGGCCGTAGGCGGCGATCAGCGAGTACCAGTCGCACTGCCAAGCGTTCTTGCGGTCGACCCGCAGGCCCTCGGGCGCGCCGCGCAGGAACACGTCGCGGCCGATCCGGTCGCGGGCGAGCAGCCGCGCCGCCGCCTCGCGCATCGCACCGAGCCGCTGGAGGCGCAGTTGCAGGCGCAACGCGAGCTCCTCGGGGCTCGGATCTTCCTGCTCGTCCTTGGGCAGCAGGAGCGCTGACTTGAGGTAGGCCAGCCAGGCGGCCATCACGAGATAGTCCGCCGCGACTTCGAGCTTCAGCGCCTCGGCGCGCTCGATGTAGGAAATGTACTGGTCGACCAAGGCCAGGATCGAGATCGCCTTGAGATCGACCTTCTGCCGCCGCGCGAGGTCGAGCAGCAGGTCGAGCGGCCCTTCCCACCCGTCGAGCTCGAGATAGAGCGCGGCATCGCCGGTCGGCGCGGTGCCGGGGCCGTCCCAGTCGTCGGCCGGGGCGAGCTCGGGCTCGAACATCACGCCGTCCTCGGTCGTCATGCGAGGTCCCTCGCCAACTCGAGCAGGCTGTCGCGTTTGGCAATCAGCTGCGCGCGGTCGCCGGTCGTGGCGCCCGAGGGTACCAGAGCGCGGTCGAGCCGCCCCGCCGTTTCATCGCTCATCACCGGCAGGCGCGCAGCGATGCCGACCATGTCGTCCATCTTCGCCCAGCAGTTGAGCGCCAGGTCGCACCCTGCGGCGATCGCGCGTTCGGCGCGCTCAGACACCGTGCCGGCAAGCGCTTCCATGTCGAGGTCGTCGGTCAGCAGCAGACCCGTGAAGCCGATCCGTTTGCGGATCACCTCACGCACGACGAATGGCGACAGCGTGCCGGGGTTGTCCGCGTCCCACGCGGTGTAGCGCACATGCGCGGTCATCCCGATGGGCGCATCCTTCAGCGTGCGGAACGGCTCGAGGTCGATCTCGAGCTCCGCCTCGCTCGCCTCGACCGTCGGCAGTTCCTTGTGGCTGTCGGCACACGCACGGCCGTGTCCGGGCATGTGCTTGATGCAACCGGTCACGCCCGCCCGCGCGAGACCATCGAGCGTGGCTCGGCCGAGCGCGGCAACCTGCATCGGCTCGCTGCCGAGCGCACGGTTGCCGATCACGTCGTGCGCACCGGGCTGGCGCACGTCGAGCAGCGGCGCGTAATCGACGGTAATTCCGACCTCGGCCAGATCGAGCCCAAGCGCCTGGGCGTTGGCACGCGCGGCCTCGATCGCGCTTGCGGGTGCGACCTGCCACAGCTCGGCGAAGGCCTCGCCCGGTGGGAACGCGTCCCATTCGGGCGGCTTCATCCGCGCCACCCGCCCGCCTTCCTGGTCGATCGAGACCAGCAACCGCTCGCGCCCGTGGATCGCGCGCAACTCGTCGGTCAGCGCGCGCAGTTGCGCCCGGTCCTGCACGTTGCGGCCGAACAGGATGTAGCCCGCCGGATCGGCGTCGCGGAAAAAGTCCCGTTCGTCGTCGGTCAGCGTCGGA
This sequence comes from Croceibacterium sp., assembly GCA_036519255.1. GTDB lineage: Bacteria > Pseudomonadota > Alphaproteobacteria > Sphingomonadales > Sphingomonadaceae > Croceibacterium_A. Next base: position 2,759 of record DATDLP010000121.1, on the reverse strand, counting down.
CCGGAGAGGCCGAAGATCGCGGGCGTCATGGTTGGAAAACTTGCAGGAAAGCGAAAAGGGGGCAAGTTCCGCCCCTGCTGGCGGTGTGGACAGTAACCTTGCGGCCCCGGCCTCGCCTTATCGCTTCACCTGGCAGTCGCCGCCCTGCGCCCTGATGCCGCGGCAGAGCATCTCAGCTTCGGCCACGGTCCCGGCCAGCGCTTGCAGGCGGAAGACCGTGCCACTGTCGGCCGTGCCCTGGAGCACCCGGTGGCTGCGCCCCTTGAGGACCTCGAACCGACCCGACAGCTGGTTCCAGCCTGTTTCGGCCTGCGCGCGGGTCGAATAGGCGCCGACCTGGACCCCGATCGAGCCGGCCGGCGCGCTCGTCGTCGCAGGAGCCGAAGGGGTCTGCGTCGGAGCGGCGGTCTGCTCGCGGTCGATGCTCGGCGCGGGCACGCCGCCGCTGTCGATACGCCCTTCGACCGACTGGCCCTCGGCCACCTCGAAGCTCGTGTCGCCGGTGCCCTCGACCTGCCGTCCACCGCGGTCCTCGGGCCGCGTCTTGTACGGTTCGTCGGGGGCCTCGATCGTGCTGCCGTCGGCGACCGCGACGTCCTCGGAAGGCTCGCGGGTCAGCCACCAGAGGCCTCCGAGCAGAAGCACGACGAACAGCAGGCCGACAGCGGCAAAAGCCACGATCCGGCCGGTATCCACGCCGGGCTGCTCGTAGTCGTCGTCGGACTCGAGCCAGGGCAGACGTTCTTCGGCATCGGCCAGCGTGAGCTGCTCCTCGCCGTCGATCCCGTCGTCGTCGTAATCGCCCGGCGCTTCCCCCCCGCGCCCGTTGTCCGGCAACGCCATGCTTACAGCTCCTCGACCGCCTCCACCCCCAATACGGCAAGGCCGTTACGAATTACCTGCCCGATTTGGCTGGCGAGGAAAAGCCTTGCGCCGGTAAGTTCCGGATCCTGCACAAGGATGATCCGCTTGCCCGGGTCGTCGTTGCCCATGTTCCAGAACGCGTGGAACGCCGCTGCGAGTTCGTAGAGGTAGAACGCGATGCGGTGCGGCTCGCGCGCCTTGGCCGCGGCCTCGACCTCGCGCGGGAACTGTGCCGCCAGCTTGACCAGCGCCAGCTCCTCGGCACCGAGGCGGCCGAGCGCGGCGTCCGACGGGCCGATCGCCTCCGCCGCGGCCTTGCGCAGCGTCGAATGGATTCGCGCGTGCGCATACTGCACGTAGAACACCGGGTTGTCCTTCGACGCCTCGACCACCTTGGCGAAGTCGAAGTCCATCTGCGCCTCGGGCTTGCGCGTCAGCATGGTGAAGCGGACCACGTCCTTGCCGACTTCCTCGACCACGTCGGCCAGCGTGACGAACGTGCCCGCACGCTTGGACATCTTGACCGGCTCGCCCGCGCGCAGCAGCTGGACCATCTGCACCAGCTTGACGTCGAACGGGATCGGCTTGCCCTCACCCTCGCTGAGCGCCGCGACCGCGGCCTTGATCCGCTTGACCGTGCCCGCGTGGTCGGCGCCCCAGATGTCGATCAGTTCGTTGGCACCCCCGGCCTTCTGCATGTGATAGGCGAGATCGGCGCCGAAATAGGTCCAGCTGCCGTCGCTCTTGCGGATCGGACGGTCCTGATCGTCGCCGAACTTGGTCGAACGGAACAGCGGCAGCTCGACCGGCTCCCAATCCTCCGGGGTCTTTCCCTTCGGCGCCTCGAGCAAGCCGTCGTAGACCAGCCCGTGCTCGCGCAGCCAGGCCTCGGCGGCCTCGGGCTTGCGCGCGCGCTGCAGCTCGGCCTCGGACGAGAACACGTCGTGACGGATGCCAAGCAGTGCTAGGTCGCGGCGGATCATCTCCATCATCGCGGCGACGGTCTTCTCGCGGAACAGGTCGAGCCATTCGCTCTCGGACGCGGCGACGTAGCGGTCGCCGAACTCGGCGGCGAGCGCCTGGCCAATCGGCACGAGGTAGTCGCCGGGATAGAAGCCTTCGGGGATCGCGATCGTCTCGCCGAGCGCCTCGCGGTAGCGCAGATGCGCCGAGCGGCCGAGGGTCTGGACCTGCGCGCCGGCGTCGTTGACGTAGTATTCGCGCACCACGTCGTGGCCCGCGAACTCGAGCAGCGCAGCGAGCGCGTCGCCGACCACTGCGCCGCGGCAGTGGCCCATGTGCATCGGCCCGGTCGGGTTGGCCGAGACGTATTCGACGTTGACCGTGCGCCCGGTGCCGATCGTCGAGCGGCCGTAGTCCGCGCCCAGCGCGGCGACCGCCTCGAGCTCGGCAATCCAGCTGGCATCGGCGAGGCGCAGGTTGATGAAGCCGGGACCGGCGATCTCGGCGCTGTCGACCGCAGCATCAGCTGCAAGCTTCGCGGCAATCTGCTCGGCCAGCGCGCGCGGGTTGGTTCCCGCGTGCTTCGCGAGCACCATCGCGGCGTTGGTCGCGAGGTCGCCGTGCGCCGGATCGCGCGGCGGCTCGACGCTCACCGCACCGCGCGGGGAGCCGGCCGGCAGCGCGCCGTCCTGCTCGAGCGCCGCGAGAGCGGCATCGATCTTGGCCGCGAACGCGGCGTAAAGGGTCTCGGTCTGGCTCATGGCCCGCGCCGTTAGCCGTTTTGGCCCGCCGGGGGAAGGAACTCCCCTCCTGCTCGCGGGAGGGGCTGGGGTGGGTCAGTCCGGGGGGTCTTGGGAGGTGAACGCACACGCCCACCCCCGACCCCACCCGCAAGCGGGAGGGGAACTCAGCGCGTGGCGTTGTAGGCCAGC
>DATDLP010000120.1:0-2854 GCA_036519255.1 Croceibacterium sp. | reverse complement strand
GCCGCAGCCCGATCGAACGGGCGCGCGCCTAGGCGAAAAGCGGGGGAATGGCAAGCGAAAGGCGCGCAGCCGCACGCGCGGCCCTTGACGAAACCTTAGCGAAGGCAGAGCACAATACCGGGGGAAATTTCCCGACAGGAGGGCTGGGGTGCCGCAGAAAAAGCAGCCCGGCGTGTTCAGCCGGTTCGCCGACGACGCGACGGAGACGCGCTACAGCATCAGCGCGCGCACGCTGCGCCTGCCGTTCGTGCGGCTCTACGGCATGATCTTCATGGTCGCCGCGCTGGCTTACCTGATTGCCAATCCCAACCTCGTCACCCAGGCCGAGAACGCGCGGCTCGCGGTCTATCTCGGGCTCAGCCTGCTGGTTGCGGGCAGCTACATCGGCGTGACCTTCTGGGACGGCTACGTGCGCCACCCGGCGATCGACTTCGCCGCGCTGCTGCTGCTCTCGCTGCTGGTCGGGCGGGCCAACTTCGTGCTGTTCGAATACCTCGGCCACGGCGGGGGCGACGTGCATGCGGTGACGGTGATCAACCAGCTGATCCTGACCGCGTTCGCCGCGGTCACGCTCGCCGGGCGGCCGTGGATGTTCATCGCCTGGCTCGTGGCCGACATGCTCGGCTGGATGGGCAGCGTGTTCGCCGACCGGCAGGACGCAGCGCTGGTGTTCGCGCTGCTCAGCTACTTCAGCGGGGCGGCGATCATGTTCGCGATCAACCTCGCGGTCGGCCGCACCAGCCGCTCGGCGTTCATCCTCGCCGACGGGCTCGACGCCGAGCGCCAGCGCAACGAGGAGCTTGTGCACAACATGCTGCCCCCGGCCGCGGTGCAGCGCATCCGCGATGGCCGCGTCGTGGCCGATTCTTACGCCGATGCGAGCGTGATCTTCATCGACATGGTCGGCTTCTCGATGCTCGCCAAGCGCATCTCACCCGGCCATCTGGTCGAACTGCTCAACAGCTTCTTCAACCACGCGGACGCCTGCGCTGCCTCGTGCGCGGTCGAGAAGGTCAAGACGGTCGGCGACTCCTATCTGGCGATCGCCGGCGGCAACGTCGAGGCCGACAACAGCGCGGATTCGGCGATCGCCTTCGCCCGCGCGGTGATCGCCAGCGTCGGCGAGCTGCGCCGGGTGGCGGGGGTCGACGAGGTCGGCCTCAGGGTCGGCATCCACAGCGGCCCGGTGGTCGGCGGGGTGATCGGCGCGACCCGCATGGCTTATGACTACTGGGGCGACACGGTGAACATCGCCGCGCGGCTGCAGAACATCGCGCCGATCAACGGCGTGGCCATTTCCGAGAGCACCTGGCTGCGCACGCGCGAGCGCGCTGCGTTCGGCCGGCCGGAGGTGACCGAACTCAAAGGGGTCGGCGAGGCGCTGGTCTACAAGGCCTGCTTCGAACCCGTCGCGGACGACGGCGAGGCGGCCGCGGCCTAACGGCCGCTTTCGAGCCGAGCCACGACCAGCGCGATGGCTTCGGCAACTGCCTCGTCGCGCGCCAGGTCGGACGTATCGAGCAGGACCGCGTCCGCGGCCGCGCGCAGCGGCGCTTCGGCGCGGGTACGGTCGCGTTCGTCGCGGCGGCGCAAGTCGGCTTCGATCTCGGCCAGAGCGGGGCTTTCACCGCGCACCTGCATCTCCTTCCAGCGGCGCAGCGCGCGCGCCTCGACGCGCGCGGTGACGAAGAGCTTCGCCTCTGCCTCGGGCGCGATCACCGTGCCGATGTCGCGCCCGTCGAGCACCGCGCCGCCCGGCTGGAGCGCGAAGCCGCGCTGCCGCGCGTACAGCGCCTGCCGCACCGACGCGTGCACCGAGACGCGGCTGGCCAGCCCGCCAGTTACTTCGCTGCGCAATTCGGGATCGCTCAGCAGCGCGTCGGGGAAGGTGCACGCGGCGAGCGCGTCGCCGGCCTGGTCGGGATCGCCGCCGTCCAGAAACACCTGCCGCCCGACCGCGCGGTAGAGCAGCCCGGTATCGAGATGGGGCAGCCCGAAATGCGTGGCAAGCGCGCGGGCGATCGTGCCTTTGCCCGAGGCGGTGGGTCCGTCGACGGCGATGATCATGCGCGGGCTGTAGTGAGCAAATGGTCTATTGAGAACCGGTCCTGCGCATCCTATCTGGCCCGCGCGCAGGCCACGTCCTGCGTGCCCCCGACCCAGGCGGGCGATCAAGACCGGGACGGCCCGGCAGCTCACCTTTGCAAGGAGGCTGCTGTGGCTTGGGTTGTTCTGTTCGTTGCCGGTATTCTCGAGGTCGTCTGGGCCTATTACATGAAGCTGTCGGACGGCTTCTCGCGGCCAGGGCCAACGGTGGTCACCTTCGCGGCGATGTTCCTCAGCTTCGGGCTGCTCGCCTATGCCATGAAGTCGCTGCCGCTGGGCACTTCGTACACGGTGTGGACCGGGATCGGCGCGGTCGGTGCGTTCGTCGTCGGCATCGTGGTTCTGGGCGAGGCGGTCACCCTGGTGCGCGTGCTCGCGGCGGTGCTGATCGTGTCCGGGCTGGTGCTGATGAAGGTCTCGAGCCCGGCTTAGCGATAACCCTCTCCCCTTCAGGGGAGAGGGTTGGGAGAGGGGGTGTTGCGCTACGGCCCCCGCCCCCCGACTCCCTCCCCTGAAGGGGAGGGGGAGTTAGCCGCTCCGTCGAGCAATGCCTCGAACTGCGGGAAGCTCGTCGCGATCGGCCGCGTGTCGTCGACCTCGACGCCGTTGCGGCTGGCGAGCCCCGCGACGGCCATGCTCATCGCGATGCGGTGATCGAGATGCGTGGTCACCGGCTCCTCGGTCCCCGCCAGCGGCTCGCCGCCGGTACCGTCGATCACGAGCCCGTCCTCGCGCTCCTCGACCCGCG
>DATDLP010000119.1:0-10411 GCA_036519255.1 Croceibacterium sp. | reverse complement strand
GGATCGAGCGGCTCCGCGCCGAAGGCGTCGCGGCCGAGCTGGCGGACGACCCTCGCTGCCGCGCCGGGCTCGCCGGGTATCTGATGCAGCGCACGCTGGGCCGGCCGTTCGTCACGCTCAAGCTCGCGGTGACCGCCGACGGCTTCGTGGCGCGCCCCGACGGCAGCAGCAAGTGGATCACCGGCGAGGTGGCGCGGGCCCACGTCCACCGCGAGCGCGCGCGCCACGACGCGATTCTGGTCGGCGGCGGCACGTTGCGCGCCGATGCGCCGCGGCTCGACGTGCGGCTGCCCGGGCTCGAGGACCGCAGCCCGCAGCGGCTGGTACTGACGGCGGGCGAGGCGCCGCCGGGCTGGGACGCGCTGCGCGATCCCGGCGAGATTCATGGCTTGGCCGCGGTTCAGCATCTGTTCGTCGAAGGCGGGGCGCAGACGGCCGACGCGTTTCTCGCTGCCGGGCTGGTCGACCGCCTGCTGCTCTACCGCGCGCCGGTCACGTTCGGCGAGGGCATCCCTGCGTTCCGCGATCCTGGCCCCGCCGGCGTCCCCGCGGGCTGGAACCTGGCCGACCGCCGCCAGCTTGGCAGCGATACGCTCGAAGTCTACCACCCGGCCTAGCGCGAAGGGACCCCTGCATGTTCACCGGCATCGTCACCGCCATCGGCACGATCGACAGCGTCGAGCAGCGCGGCGACTTGCGCGTGCGCATCGCCTGCCCGTTCGATCCCGCCAGGATCGCCATCGGCGCGTCGATCGCCTGCTCGGGCGTGTGCCTGACGGTGGTCGAACGAGGAGGAGAACCGGGCGATGCGTGGTTCGCGGTCGATGTCTCGGCCGAGACGGTGAGCCGCACCGCACGAGGCATGTGGCATCAAGGCCGGCAGGTGAACCTCGAGCCCTCGCTCAGGGTCGGCGACGAGCTCGGCGGGCACATCGTCTCAGGCCACGTCGACGCGGTCGGCCGCGTGGCCGACTGGCAGCCCGAGGGCGATTCGACCCGCCTCACCGTGCGCGCGCCCAAGGAGCTCGCCGCATTCATCGCCCCCAAGGGCTCGATCGCGATCGACGGCGTCTCGCTGACGGTCAACGAGGTCGCCGACCGGGCGGACGGCTCGGTCGACTTCGGCATCAACCTGATCCCGCACACCTCCGAAGTCACCACGCTCGGCGAGCTGGCGCAGGGGGCGGAGATCAACCTCGAGATCGATACGGTGGCGCGGTATTTGAAGCGGTTGGAGAGCTTGCGAAGCTGATGCACTTCAAGCCGTGCCTTCAAGTCATAGCTGTCATTACAGTCGCGGCCTGCACTGCCTCGCCCAGTACCGGAGACAGGCTGGTCGACTTGGTCGTCAGTCGGGAGTCCGGCTCGAGCCGATGCGCGAAGCTCGGTGCCCCGACCCAGATTCTGGCCTTTGACGGCCGGGAAGCACCAGGGGGGCTGCGTGCAGACATTCGATCGTGCCGATGTCCGCCAAGCCGCTGCGCGCATTCAGACACGCTACCGTCATGACGAGACGTATCGGGTGTTTGGAAACGGGCTCGGCGCCGACTGTCTGATGGTTGTGCACCAACCCGCCATATACGGCGACTTTGCGTTCGTAGAGTTCAGCGACCCCGGGGGGGAGATCGGCGCGTACGCATTTCGCCGCGCGAACGGTCAGTGGTTCGTCGCAGAGAAGGTGTTGCTTGGCTTCTGGTAGCGGCTCCCCCCGTCGCCGCCTGCCAGCGGCCCCTCGGCAAAACTCTCGCGCGTGATCTCGAACACCACGTGCTCGACCGGGCGCCCCGCCCGCTCCTCGAAGTAGGTCGCGCCCGTCAGGCGGCCGCCGATCTTGGCCATGGCCTTGCACGAGATGACGTTGCCGGCCCCGACGCGGAACACGACGCGGTCGACATGGCGGAACGCGTGCGCGAGCATCAGCCGCTTGAACTCGGCGTTGTAGCCCTTGCCCCAGTAGTCTCGGGCGATGAAGCTCCAGCCGATCTCGAGCGCGCCGTCTTCCTCGTGCCGGTCGCAAAACTGGAAGCGTGACGAGCCGATCACCGCGCCCGTGCTCCCCTCGACTCCGCTCGGGGCATGCTTGTCGACGATCGCCAGCGCGCCACCCTTGGCCAGCGCGTCGTCGAAGAACGCGCGGAACACCGGCTCCTGCCAGCGGTCGTGCGACGGGTGCACCGCCCACAGCTCGCGGTCCGAGGCGACGCCGTAGAGCGCGTCCCAGTCGGCTGCGGTGAGCGGCCTCAGCAGCAGCCGCTCCCCTTCGAGGACCGGCTGCCGGTCCATCTCAGGCGGTCACCGCGGCGAGCGCGGCGACGAACTTGGGCAGGTTGCCCACGGTCAGCCCGGCGGCATTGATGCGGCCCGAGCCGGCCATGTAGATGCCGTGATCCTCGCGCAGCGCCTGGATCTGCTCCTTCGACAGCGGCAGCATCGCGAACATGCCGTGCTGGCGCGAATACGGCGTCAGGTCGAGCGACCCCGCAGTGCCGGCTTGCCCAAGCGCCGCGCGCACCTGGCGGATGCGCGTGCGCATCTGGTCGAGCTCGTCGAGCCACTTCGCGGTCAGCAGCGGATCGCTGAGCACCAGCCGAACCGCGGCGGCCCCGTGATCGGGCGGCATCGACCAGGCCGAGCGCGCGAGCGTGTGGCCGTTCGACAGCGCGCGGGCGAGTTGTTCGCCATCCTGCGCGTAGATGTACAGCGCGCCGACGCGGTCGCGGTAGAGGCCGAAGTTCTTGTCGCACGAGTAGGCGATCAGCGCCTCGGGTACCGCGGCGATGACCGCGCGCGCGCCGTAGGCGTCTTCCTCGAGCCCGAGCCCGAGGCCCTGGTAGGCGAGGTCGACGATCGGCAGCACAGGGCTCGCGCCGAGCAGCGCGACGATCTCGTCCCACTGCTCGTTCGAGTAGTCGATCCCGGTCGGGTTGTGGCAGCAGCCGTGCAGCAGCACCGCGTCGCCTTCCCCGGCCTGGGCCAGCGCCGCCTTGAGCGCGTCGAGGTCGGCCGAGCCGTCGGCCGCGGCATGCCGGAAGCTGACCAGCTCGAGATCGAGATCGGCCACGATCTGCGCGTGGTTGGGCCAGCTCGGCACGCCCATCAGCACGCGGGTGACGCCGGCCTTCTTCGCCAGCGCCAGCGCCAGCCGCACCGCGCCGGTGCCGCCAGGAGTCTGCATGCCCTCGATCCGGCCGCCGCGGGTCGGATCCTCGCCGAACACGTAGGGCATCAGCGCATGAACGAAGCCCATGTCGCCTTCGGGGCCGAGGTAGGCCTTCGAATTCTGCTCATCGACCAGCTTCTGCTCGGCGGCCTTGATCGCGCCGAACACAGGGGTCTCGCCCTGGCCGGTGCGGTAGACGCCGACACCGAGGTCGATCTTGTCGGCGCGCGGGTCCGCGTCGTGGAGCTTGATCAGCGCGAGCAGCGCGTCGGGCGGTTGTTGGTCGAGGCGTTCGAGCATGGCGGCGCGCCCATGCCAAGCGGGGCGCGCGGGGGCAAGGGTGATTCACCGGATTCTCCCCTCCTGCCTGCGGGAGGGGTTGGGGTGGGCCCGTCAGGTCACACCACTCTGCGAACTGACCCACCCCTGACCCCTCCCGCAGGCGGGAGGGGAAATGGGCTCAAAACGGCAGCCAGCGCTGCTGCTTGGAGAACTTCATGTAGCCGGCGTTGACCCCCAGCCGCAGCCCAGCGCCGACGCGGATCGGGATCAGCACCACGTCCCCCTTGCGCAAGTACGAGGCGTTGAAGCCGCCGACGAGATAGGCCGCGCCCTCGCCCGCCGGATAGCGCTCGTAGATCTGCTCGGTGTCGAACAGGTTGTACACCAGCACGAACGTGTTGCTGGCATTGGCGCCCGCGTCGAAGCCGATCGAGGGACCGGTCCAGTAGATCGGCTGCTGGCCCTCTATCTTGTGGAACAGCGTGCCCGAGCCGTAGCGCGCGCCGAGCACGAACGCCGCGCCGGCCTCGCGGCCGACGATGTAGCCGTTGGGCTCGCCCTGCTTGGCGAGCACGTCCTCGATCATCCGCGCGAGGCCCTCGGCGCCCTTGCCGAACACGCCCTCGGCCGCGCCGATCAGGTCGTCGCGCTTGTAGGTCCCGCCCTGCGCCACGGCGACCTCGGGTGCGGCACCCGGCTGGCCGGACGGTGCGGCGGGCGCCGCGGGGGCCGAGACCGGAGTGGAGCTCTCGGGAATGTAGGCCGGATCGAGATCCGCGTTGTAGTCGAGCGTGGGCTCGGCCACGGGCTCCGCTTGCGGCTGCGCGAGATCGCCGTCGATCGCGCTGTTCGGATCGATCGTCTCGAGCCCTTGCGCGGCGAGCGGCGCGCCTGCAGCGGTGGCGGCGAGCGCGAGCGCGACGCCGAGCGCGTGGCGGCGGCAGAAGGCGGCGAGTTGAATCATCATAGTCTGGTCCCCCGGGTCCCTTGCACACGGGCCTGTCCATGACGGAGAAGAGTCCTCCGGCGCTGAAGCGGCAATGAACGCGCGGCAGGGCGAGTCGCTTTCGCGGTGAGTCGAGTCGGATCGCGACGAAATTCGTGCGCCGCAGGCCCCTTGCCGCCCGGAATACCCGTCGCTATAGCGCGCGCTCGCCGCTGCGATCCGGAGACGTGGGTGAGTGGCTGAAACCAACGGTTTGCTAAACCGTCATACCGGGATTACTGGTATCGAGGGTTCGAATCCCTCCGTCTCCGCCACCGCCGCCGAAGCTACCGAACCACAAGGTTGACGCCCGAAGGTGAACCCTTGGGCTCGATGCAAGCCGCATCCGCAGCTGCCAGCCATATCAGCAGTCGGTAGTTTCAGCGGTGTTCGGAGGGTCGCTGCAGCCCGCGGCCATGGACATCGCACCGTCGATCGCGTCGAACAGCGCGAGCGCGCCCGATACCAGCGCGACGCCGACCACGGCGAGCAGCAGCGCGTATTTCACCGCCGAGACGCCGGACTCGTTCAGCATGAACGATTTCAGGAATGTCTTCATCTTACCCAGATCCTGTCTCGCCCGCGAGTTCAGGCGCGATGCGAATCGGATTAACTGTTGCATGCCCGAAAAACCGGGCCGTCTGCCGATCCCGGCAACAGACTTACCGTATCGGGAGAGGATGTTAACTACACTGTTGCAGGTTCTTGGCCGTCAGGCCGGCGACACTCGCGCCGTCCCCCGATCGCCCGGCGGCACCCCGGACCGCGGCCTGAACGGCCCGACCGCGCACCTCTTCGCGCAACGCGGAGACGCCCGCCGGGAAGGCAAGCCGGCGCTGGAGCGTGGGCCGAACGGCGCCCATCGGCCTAGACCAGGCCGGAGCGCATTTCGTCATATGCCAGTCACATCGCGACGGCAGGACCGTGCCGCAGCGGAGGGACCGTGGCGGGATGAATCGAGTCAGCATCTTGGCGACGAGCGGTCGCGCGGCGCAGTTCGAGGACTTCGTCCACGGCGACACGGTGTTCGCGTTCGACCTGCTCGCGGCCGAAGGGCCGAAGCGGCTGGTCGAGGGGCCCGCCTGGGCCTTCGTCGACTGGGTGATGGAGGACCTCTCGGGGCTCGAGATGTGCCGCCGGCTGCGCGCCGACCCGCGGATGCGCGACGCGCACGTGACGATCGTGCTCGAGGCCGACGACAGCGAGGACCGCCGCCGCGCGCTCAAGGCCGGGGCCGACGACTACGCGATCGGCCCGCTCGACCGCCAGGCGATGCTCGACCGCGTGCTCGCGCTGCATTCGAGCGACCGCCAGCGCGGCGGCACGCAAGTGATCGAGATCGGCGCGCTGCAGATCAACGTCGCCGGCGAGCAGGCGCGCTGGCACGGCAAGCTGATCCCGCTGCGCCCGAACGAGTTCCGCGTGCTGCGCTTCATGGCCGAGAATCCGAACCGCGTGCTGTCGCGGCAGGAGCTGGTCGATGCGCTGGGGAAGGCCGGGGACCCCGAATACCTGCGCACGGTCGACGTGTGGATCAAGCGGCTGCGCTTCGGGCTGCGGACCGCGGGCGGAACGAGCGCGCTGCGGACGGTGCACGGGAAGGGGTATGTGCTCGACTTGCCATGAGAACCGCATGGAACCGTTTTATCTCGCGCGATAGTTCCAAAATGGTTCTTTTCTTGGTTGACTTGTAGGATTTTGTTCTTGAAATGTTCTAGCCCCTCCGACTCATGGGGCTTCGAACATGGACATTCTGGAACATGCACGACGGCGTGCCTTTTCCCTGTGGCTGCGGACCGGACGGTTGCCGCGCTGGGCGCGAGGCGAGACCGCCGAGGTCAAATATAACCCGTGGCACGACGCGGACGACGGGCGCTTCACCTTTGCCGGAACGGGCCGCTACTTCGGGCGAGGAAGCTCCAATGGCGGAGCGCGATCGGTCGACGCTCGCATGTCGAACAGGCCGAAGGAGCCGCCAGGCGGCTCGCGCGGCGGTGGACGGGGCTTCAACGGTGGCGGCGCGTCCGGCAGCTATGGAGGCGGTGGACAAGGCTTCAACGGCGGCGGCGCTTCGGGCAGTTGGGACCAGCCGACAGCCAAGCCGCGCCGGGCTCCCCAGACAAAACCGCGCGACGAGCCTGCGGCGGAACGCCTCGAACGGCTCGAGAGGGCGGTTGCGAATGGGCGTAGGCCACGAAGGGGATCTGTCGACGATCCGGCGACTTGGCGCACTGAGCGGAAGAATGGCTATACCTACCGTGTCGACCCACTGGGACGCACAAGGCACGTCTTCGGAACTCTCAGCGAGAATCGCGCTCAGCGCAGATCACCCACAGAACAACAACGGGCGGGCCGCCCGGATCGCCGACCGACCGATCAAGGCGGGCACTACATTGCGCGCCGGTTCAACGGCCCAACCGAAGCATTCAACCACTTTGCGCAAGACGCAAACTTCAACCGCAGCTCGTACAGTGCCCTCGAGAACGAATGGTCGGGAGAGATGCGAAGAGGCAAGACTGTATTTGTGTCGATCGAGCCACAGTATGAGGGCTCCTCGCAGAGGCCGTCGAGGATCTTGGTGACGTACTGGATTTCCGGCCGCGCCACACGTCGGTCGTTTCCGAACGAACCAGCGGAGAGAAGAAATGCCAAACGATAGAACCGATCAACTCCTAAACGAGATCGGACTGATGCTGGCGGACGACGCCTCGGCGCCGCACCACGACATTCTCCTTCACGCGATCGTGGACTTCAACATGGTTTCCCCGTCCGTGTTCGAGGACCTGGGCGATCACATCGCCTATCGTAGCGGTGATCGCCGACTAGACGACGCCTTACTCGACCTCTGGGACGCTCAGGAGTCGGACAAACGTTGGTCGGAAGTCGAGTACCTCGTCCGAGGCAACAGCTTTGAAGTGAGTTTCGCCTACCCAGAGGAAATCGACTCCGACGAGGATTCGCTCGATCGTCGTGACCGGATCATCGAGCGGTACTTTGGCAAGAAGCCGGTTGAATATCCGCTACCTCCCGATGATGTGATGGAATACAGGCATTGATCGCGATTAGCTTAGCCAGCTAAACCCCTGCCTTGAAAACCAAAGCCGCCCCGCCTCGCGGCGGAGCGGCCTGCCCTCAACCCTTAGCGCGAGCGCTCAGAACGTGACCGAAATCGACCCGGAAACCACCGTGCCCATGTCGTAAGTGTTGATCTCGATCCGGTTGTCGCCCGATTCCTGGAACTCCTCGTGCGCGCGGCCGAGGATGTTGCGCACTTCGAACTTGCCCTCGAAGTCCTGCCCGAACAGCGAGAACCCTTCGCGCATCACGAAGTCGAGCCTGAAGCCGGGGTCCTCGAGGATGTCGGGCTGCGGCGGGGTGCCGTTGAGGCCGCGGCTGACCACGCGCTCGCTGGCGTAAGTCAGCAGGAAAGTCTGCTGCGACAGCTTGTCCTCGCTCTCGATCCCGACCTGCAGGTTGACCAGGTGGTCCGACTGGCCGGTCAGCGGCGAGCCGTCGCGGAAGAACTCGGTTGCGTCGGTCGACGACGAGGCGAACACCGCCACCGGATCGCCCGGGGCCACCTTCAGCTCGGACTTGGTGTAGGTGTAGTTGCCGATCAGCGTCAGCCGCCGGTTCTGCGGCAGGAAGCCGAGGTCGAAGTACTTGGTGGCCTCGAGCTCGACGCCCATCAGCTCGGCCTCGGGCGCGTTGGCGTAGCTGGTGGTGAAGAACCCGCTGAACTGGGTGACGAACGATTCGATCGGATTGTCGATCTTCTTGTAGAACACCGCGCCCGACACGCGCTGCTCGGGCGCGACGTACCATTCGACGCGCGCCTCGCCGTTGAGCAGCTCGCTGTCGATCAGCAGCGGGTTGCCGAGGTACTGCCGGTTGCTCTCGGGATCGAAGTACGGCTGGTAGATCAGCTCGCGAAACTGCGGCCGGGCGATCGTCTTCGATCCGCTGAGCCGGAACTGCACGTCCGGCGAGACCTCCCAGGTCAGCGTCGCGGCCGGCAGCCAGTAGTCGTTCTCGAGCAGCGTGCTCGCGGTCGAGCCACTCGGCTCGGTGAACACCTCGATCGGGCTGACCGTCTGCGTCGCGTTCTCGAAGCGGACGCCGGCGTCGAGGTTGATCCCCGGCGCGAACTCGACGCTGACCTTGGCATAGGCGGCATAGTTCTCGAGCTCGGCGAGGAACGCGGGCGTGCTCTCGTCCTGCTCGATCAGGCCGATATGGTAATGGTCGATCACGCTCGGCTGGAGCAGCAGGTCCGGCCGGAACATGCCGACCCCCGGCTCGAACGTGGGCGGCGCGTCGAACAGGAACGCGCGGCGCGAGCTGGTGCGGCTGGTGTCCGAGAACGCTCCGCCGATCGTGCCGGACACGCCCTCGGTGAGGGCGATGACCAGGTCGGCGCCGCCCGACCACAGGTCTTCGTTAAGGTCGGAGAACGCGATGTCGGCGCTGCCGCTGGCGCGGTTCAGCCGGTTGATGAAATACTGGCCGAACGGGTCGGCGGCCGAGTTCGAGCGTACGTACTCGAACGACAGCTCGTACGGCGCCTCGCGTTGCGAGTTGGCGTAGCCGGCGCGCAGGTCGAGGTCGAATCCCTCGTCGAGCTCGAACTCGCCGACCAGCTGGGTGTCGATCAGCTGGCGCTCGTACCACGCGGTGTCCTGCTGCAGGAACGTCGCGGTACCCTGGTCCTTGGTGCCCTGCGCGAGGCGGGCGATCTTGACCGTGTCGCGAATGAACAGGTTGGTCCAGCGCACCGTGTGCGGGCCCCATTCGAGGCCGAGACCGACGAGGCCGTTGACGACGATGCGCTGGTCGGTGCTCACCCGGCGGAAATCGGAGTCGATGCTCGAGATGTCGGCCGCGAGCGAGGCCTGCTGGATCGCGTCGCGGGTGAGGAAGCGGTTGCTGTAGCCGCCGCCGACGATCAGGCCGAGCTCGCCTTCGCCGAACTCCCACGCATCGCCGCCCGAGAACGAGCCCGAGAAGTTGGCCGGCATGTTGTCGAAGCGCTGGACGATCGCGTTGCGGCCGTTGACCAGCTCGCTGGCGATCGCCTGGGTGTCGACGTTGCCCGAGCTGATCCGCTCGCCGCTGGCAAAGAAGCTGGCCAGTGCGGGGGGAATGTCGCGCTGGCCGTTGTCGAACCCGGTCCAGTCGGTCTCGCTGCCGTAGAACGAGTAGCCGAGCTGGTTGGTGGTCTCGCTGTCCCACGAGCCGCCGAGGCTCATCGTGAGGAAGCCTTCGGGCGGAGTGGCCTTGGTGGTCAGGTTGATCACGCCGCCGCCAAACTCGCCGGGATAGTTCACCGAGTAGCTCTTCTGCACCAGCGACGAGGCGACCACGCCGGTCGGAAACAGGTCGAGCGGGACCACGCGGCGCAGCGGCTCGGGGCTCGGCAGCGGCGAGCCGTTGAGCAGCGCGAGCGAGTAGCGGTCACCGAGACCGCGGACGTAGACGAAGCCCGAGCCGACCACGCTGAGGCCGGTCACGCGGCCGAGCGCGCCGGCGATGTTGCCTTCGCCGGTGCGCGCGATCTGCTCGCTCGAGAGCACCGAGAGCACTTGCGACGATCCGCGCGTGGGGTCGCGGTTGATGCGGCCGGTGACGTAGATCGTGTCGCCGC
The DNA here is from genome assembly GCA_036519255.1 of Croceibacterium sp. Classification (GTDB taxonomy): domain Bacteria; phylum Pseudomonadota; class Alphaproteobacteria; order Sphingomonadales; family Sphingomonadaceae; genus Croceibacterium_A. The sequence goes on along the minus strand of DATDLP010000119.1, from coordinate 340 downwards.
CGGGGATCGAGATGTCGCTTTCCTCGGCGAAAGGCTCGCCCTCCGCATCCGCACCCTCGACCTGGTTGAGCGATTCCTCGTCCGTCGCCTCGCCTGCGGCCGCCGCGTCGGACTGGGCAGCGGACTGCGCCGGCGGCTCGGTTTGCTGCGCGAACGCGGTGCCGGGCTGGGTCAGCGCGGTCGAGAGCAGAAGCAGCCCTGCCAGCTGCTTGCCAGTGGTCATGATACGGACCCCCTCATGAGTCGATTCCGATACGCTCCGGGCTGAGCCCGGACAGGTGACGAAAGGGGCGCGGCCGACACAGTCGCGCCCCTTTCGGTCAGATCACGAGAAGACCGG
>DATDLP010000118.1:0-4231 GCA_036519255.1 Croceibacterium sp. | reverse complement strand
AGGGCTTCCAGCCGCGCGAGAAGGCCCGGGTGGAGCGCATCGAGCACGGGATGGCGGCGCAGCGCGGCGATGTCGCGGGCCAGGTTCGCCGCGTCCGCCCTGCGCACGACCGAGCGCAGATGGGTCAGTTCCTCGCGCCTGTCCGGATGCGCCGCGAGGAACGCCTCGTACTCGGCATCGGTCAGATCAGGAGGATAGAGGTTCTTGCCCGGCGGCGCATCGGCGACTCCGAGGAACGGCACGCGCCGGTTGTCGAGCGTGGTCGCGATCGGGCCGTTGAACAAGCGGTAGAGCGTCGCCTCTTCGGTGCCCGGCGCAAGCCGGGCCCTGGCGGCCAGCGCGGCGGCGTGGCGCTGGTCCTCGTAGATCGCCTGGAAGATCGCGCCGACCTCTAACAGCCGGTCGAGCGCGGCACGTTCGCCGGGGCTCAAGTGTGCGAGATCGGGTGCGAGGCGGATGGTTTCGGTCCGCGCCAGGATCTCGCGCGCTTCGGAGCCGGCCAGCGCGGCACTGTCCTGCGCCGCCGCGGGCATCGGTGGGAACGCGGCAGTGGCGAGAACGAGCGCGGCGAAGGCAGTCCTCACCGCGCCGGCCTCAGTCGAACAAGCTCGAGACCGAGCTCTCGTCGGCGATCCGGCGCACCGCCTCGCCGATCAGCGGCGCGACCGGGAGGATGCGAATGCGGCTCGAATCGCGCGAGGCGTCGGTCGGCAGGATCGAATCGGTGATCACCAGCTCGGTCAGCGCCGAATTGTCGACCCGCGCGACCGCCCCGCCCGACAGCACGCCGTGGGTGATGTAGGCGGCGACGCTCTTGGCGCCCGCCTCGACCAGCGCCTGCGCCGCGTTGCACAAGGTGCCGCCCGAATCGATGATGTCGTCGGCGAGGATGCAGCAGCGCCCCTTCACGTCGCCGATGATGTTCATGACTTCCGATTCGCCCGGCCGCTCGCGCCGCTTGTCCACGATCGCCAGCGGGGCGTTGTCGAGCCGCTTGGCCAGCGCCCGCGCGCGGACCACGCCGCCGACGTCGGGCGAGACGACCATCAGGTCCTGCCCGGCGTAGCGTGCGAGGATGTCGGCGGCCATGACCGGAGCCGCGTAGAGGTTGTCGGTCGGGATATCGAAGAAGCCCTGGATCTGGCCGGCGTGAAGATCGACGGACAGCACGCGGTCGGCCCCGGCGCCGGCGATCATGTTGGCCACGAGCTTGGCCGAGATCGGCGTGCGCGGACCAGGCTTGCGGTCCTGCCGGGCGTAGCCGAAATAGGGAATCACCGCGGTGATCCGCTTGGCCGAGGCGCGGCGGCAGGCGTCGATCCCGATCAGCAGCTCCATCAGGTTGTCGTTGGCCGGATAGCTGGTCGACTGGAGCAGGAAGAGATCCTCGCCGCGCACGTTCTCGTGGATCTCGATGAAGATCTCCTCGTCGGCGAAGCGGCGCACGCTGGCGTCGGTCAGCGGGATCTCGAGATAGGAGGCAATCGCCCGCGCGAGCGGCAGGTTGGAATTGCCGGCCATGAGTTTCATCGCGGGGCGCCCCTGGTTGTGCGGGATTCGGCTGCGCCGCCTCTAGGGCCGAGCATGACCGGTTTGCAACCTGCGAAGGACCGGCTTTCCCCTGACCGCGGTTCAGCGGCGATTCAGCGCCCCGCACCACTGTGCCGCCCGGGCGACGCTTGGGGGGACCGGTGCGGAGCAGGACCGTTGCACTCGCCGCCGCCGTTGCCGCGCTCTTCGTGGCGCCGTGCGCCCGGGCGCAGGAGGGTGAGGAAGCCCGCACCGCCGAGCAGATGATCGAGGTCGCGCGCGAGGTCTGGCGCTCGCCGGACCTACGCCCCTGCCCCCAGTCCACGCCGGACGAGATCGTCGTCTGCGCGCCGGATTCCGAGGAGTTCCGGGTCGAATCGTCGATGGACGAAGCCATCCGCAAGGGCGAGGCACCGCCTGATCCAAATCCCCGCGCGCCCTACGTGCTCGGACTGCCGGAGTGCGGAGTGGAAGTGCAATGCTACCGGGTCGGTCGAACTCCGACCCGGCCGCTGATCATCGACCTTGCCGCGCTCCCCCACCCCCTGACTCGGGAGGAAGCCGCGCACGTGTACCGGGCGGAGAACCTGCCCGCCGAGACGGCTAGGCCAGAAGCGGCATTACCAGAGGCGGCTCAGTGAGGCTGGCCGAGCCCTCCAGCAGCGCCAGCGCGCGCGCGACCCCGCTCTCGAGCCCCTCGTGGGTGACCATCGCCACCAGCACTTCGCCGCCTTCGTCGTGGCGGCCATGCTGGATCAGGCTTTCAATCGACACCCCGGCGTCGCGCATCGCCGCGGTGATCTCGGCGAGAACGCCCGGACGGTCGGTGACGGTGAATCGCAAGTAAGTGCGACCCTCGCGATGGCCCGGATCGGCCGGCGCGAGCGTCTCGAGCGCGTTCACCGGCACCGAAAACGGCGCGCCGATGAGGCCGCGGGCGATGTCGATCAGGTCTGCGACCACCGCGCTCGCGGTCGGCCCGTCACCGGCGCCGGCACCCTGGAACAGCAGCCGGCCGGCAAAATTGCCTTCGGCGACCACCGCGTTGGTCGGCCCGTCGACCGCCGCGAGCGGGTGTGCGCGCGGCACGAGGCACGGCTGCACGCGCTGGAACAGCCGGCCGGCATCGTCGGGATCGTGCTCGGCCAGGCCGATGAGCCGGATCACGTAGCCGAGCGCTGCGGCCTGTGCGATGTCGGCGGCGCGGATGCGGGTGATCCCGGTGATTGCCATCGAGCCGAAATCGACCCGGCTGCCGAACGCGATTGCGGCGAGGATCGCCAGCTTGTGCGCCGCGTCCGTGCCTTCGATGTCGAACGCGGGATCTGCCTCGGCATAGCCGAGGTCCTGCGCCTCCTTTAGCACGTCGCCGAAGTCGCGGCCGGTGCGCTCCATCGTCGAGAGGATGTAGTTGCAGGTGCCGTTGAGGATCCCGTAGATTCGCCCGATCGCGTTCGCAGCGACACCTTCGCGCAGCCCCTTGATCACCGGAATGCCGCCGGCGACCGCGGCCTCGAACTTGAGCGGCGCGCCACGACCGTCATTGGCAGCCTCGGCGGCTTCGGCCAGCTCCAGACCGTGATGCGCGATCATCGCCTTGTTGGCGGTGACGAGCCCTTTGCCCGCAGCGAGCGTGCGGCGCGCGAGCGCCAGCGCCGGCCCGTCGGCTCCGCCGACGAGCTCGACCACCACATCGACGTCGGCCCGCTCCGCGAGCAGCGTCATGTCGTCTTCCCACGGGTAGCGCGAGAGATCGACGCCGCGGTCTTTCGAGCGATCGCGCGCACAGACCGCGACGATCTCTAGCGGACGGCCGGCGCGGCGGGCGATCAGCGCGCCGTTGGTCTCGATCAGCCGTATGACGCCGCCACCGACCGTCCCGAGGCCGGCCAAGGCTATCCTGAGGGGGGCAATACGAAGCGGTTCGGGCATGGGTCCCCCTGCAGTTGCGGCGGCGTCGTTAGGGCGCGATGCGCGCCTTGGCTAGGGGTTCAGGAACGCGTGCGCGCGCAGGCGCCAAGCTGCTCGACGATGAAGCGGTAGTCGGCCTCGGCGCGCCGGCGCGAGGCCGGGTCCTGCTGCAGGAACGCCTCGGCGGGCAGGCTGGCCGGCAGGAAGCAGGCGAGCCGGTACCACGCCACCGTCTCGGGCGCGGGTGGGCGCGCCGCCTGGTCGACGATCTCGCTCCACGAAACGCCCCAGGTCGGCTCCATGCCCGGGCGGCGAACCACGGTGAGCGAGACGGGCTGGCCGCTGGCCGTGTCGAGGAACAGCTGGGTCTCCGACTCGCCGGCGAGGTTGCCCGGGACCGACATCACGTCGCGAATCCCCGTCACCGCAGGCGGCGCGTCGGGCGCGGCGAGCGCGGCGAGCACGGTCCGGGCGAGCTGCTGGTTTTCGGGCGTCGCGGGCAGCTGGGCGGAAGGATCGACCAGCTGCAGCGACCCTGCGCGGCCCGGCACCGGATCGGCGTAGACCAGGAAGCGCTGCTTCTTGAGCTTGGGCGCCTTGCCTTTGGCATCGAGCGGAACGTCGGCGAGATAGACGAGCGCTTCACCAAGCATCGAGCGGCCCGCGAGCAGCGCCTCGGTGCGCGCCTCGATGTAGAGCCGCGCATGGCCGGGCGCGAGCCCGGGCGCGCGCTCGGGCTCGACTAGCGCCTGGTCGCGCACTTCGACCAGCACGACCACGGCTGCGGACT
>DATDLP010000117.1:0-2654 GCA_036519255.1 Croceibacterium sp. | reverse complement strand
TGCGCGCTCGGCGAGTTCGCTAGGCTCCGATCCCGGCGCCGGGCTGAGCGTTTGCTGCGGCAGCGCGATGGTGGCAATACCCGCTCGCGGGGACCCGGTGCTGCCCGCTGGATTTCATCCCGGGGTTCGTGGTGAAACCGGGTGCCAGGATACGAGAGATGACAGGCGAAACTGCCGTAGCCGACGACACACGCCCCGGAGCGCTGAGCTGGGGCTTCTTCGACGATTGCGTGGGACCAGGCGCGCTGCTGCTGTCCAACGCGCTGACCAGCCGTTCGCTCGCCGCGCTGGCGCCGTTCGGGCTGCCCGCGGGCTCGCTGTCTCTGTTGACACTGATCCACGCCAACCCGACGTGCTCGCAGGCGGATCTGTCGCGCGCGACCGGGATGTCGCAGTCGGGCGTGGTCTCGATCCTCGACGAGCTCGAGCGCGCGGGACTCGCGGCGCGCAGCCAGTGGCCAGGCGACCGGCGGCGCAACAAGCTCAGCCTGACCGCCGCGGGCGAGGCGCAGTTGCGCGAGATGGTGGCGGTGCAGATCGCGCAGGAGGACCCGATCCGGGCGGACCTGAGCACCGCGGAGCTGCGGCAGCTTGTTGCATTGCTGGGGCGGGCCCACGCGGCGGTGGCGAAGGAGCGGGGTTGAGCGTCAGGTCTTCGATCGCGATCCCCGGCTTGCCGTCCAGCGCTATCCAGCCGGAAACAAGTTGCGGTTTGGCTGGACGAGGCGCTTGGCGAAGCCCGGCCGTTAGGCCATGATCCCAGCGTTCACCGGAGTCGGAAGGCTCCGGCCCCTGCCGCGGGAGAGAATCCGGATCGCCCGATCCGGATCGCCGAAGGAGCAACCGCCCCGGAATCTCTCAGGCGAAAGGACCGCTGCGGGGGGATGGACACTCTGGAAAGCGTTCTCCGGCGCCACGGCTTCGGAGGACCACCGAAGGGGTAAGCGCGCGCCGTGAGGCGCCGCCCAAACTCTCAGGTTTCCCGACAGAGGGGGTCCCGGTGAAAGTGCCCGCTGCGGGCATTGCCGGGACACGTCGGGATTTGCCGTTATGGGCCAAGAGGCCAGCGCAGAAGACCAATCCCTCCCGCTCGATGCCTGGCATCGCGCGCGCGGCGCGCGGATGGTGCCGTTCGCGGGCTACGCGATGCCGATACAATACGAGGGGATCGTCGCCGAGCACGAGTGGACCCGCACGCAGGCCGGACTGTTCGACGTGTCGCACATGGGGCAGCTGTTCGTTTCCGGCGAAGGGGCGGAGGCGGCGCTCGAGGCGCTGTTGCCGATCGACCTCGCGACGCTCGAGCTCGGCGCGCTGCGCTATTCGCTGCTGCTCGACGACAACGGCGGTATCCTCGACGACCTGATCGTCGCGCGCTGGCGGCAGGGGTTCTTCATCGTCGTCAACGGCGCAACCAAGCACGGCGACATCGCGCACATCCGCGAGCGGCTGCCCGTGGGTGTCATGCTCGAGCACCTCCCGTACAGCGCGCTGCTCGCGCTGCAGGGGCCCCAGGCGTTCGCAGTGCTCGAACGCCATACCAGCGGCCTCTGGCCGCTCTCCGCGCTGACCTTCATGCGCGGCGGCCCGTTTGTCATCGACGGCGTCGATGTCTGGATCAGCCGCACTGGCTACACCGGCGAGGACGGGTTCGAGATCGGGATTCCCGCGGGCGCGGTCGAGTCCATTGCCGAGTTGCTCGCCGGCGAGCCCGAAGTCCGCCCGATCGGGCTCGGCGCGCGCGACTCGCTGCGGCTCGAAGCCGGGCTGCCGCTTTACGGACACGACCTCGACAGCGCGACCGATCCGGTCACCGCCGGTCTCGGCTGGGCGATCGCCCGGCGCCGCCGCGAGCAGGGCGGGTTCCCCGGGCACGAGCGAATCGCGGGGCTGCTGGCCGCGGGGCCGGAGCGCCGCCGGGTCGGCCTGTCGCTCGACGGGCGGCTGCCCGCGCGCGAAGGCGCGCCGGTGTTCGCGGGCGACGAGGAGGTCGGCCGCGTCACTTCGGGCGGCTTCTCGCCCACGCTCGGGCACCCGATCGCCATGGCCATGGTCGCCGCCGAACATGCCGCGCCCGGCACTGCGCTGACGATCGACGTCCGCGGCCGCCGGCTCGACGCGGTCGTGGTGCCGCTGCCGTTCGTTCCCCACCGCTATCACCGCCAAGGAGTTGCCCGATGACCCGCTACTTCACCGACGAGCACGAATGGATCGACGTCGACGGCGACACCGCCACGGTCGGCATCACCGACCATGCGCAGTCGCAGCTCGGCGACATCGTGTTCGTCGAGGTGCCCAAGCCCGGCACCGCGCTGACCAAGGGCGGCGAGGCTGCTGTGGTCGAGTCGGTCAAGGCCGCGAGCGACGTGTACTCGCCGATCAGCGGCACGGTGACCGAGGGGAACGGCGCGATCGAGGAGGATCCGGCGGTGGTCAATTCGGATGCCGAGGGCGAAGGCTGGTTCTTCAAGGCAACGATCTCGGATCCGGGCGAGCTGGAGGGCCTGATGGACGAAGCCGACTACCGCACGTTCGCGGGCTGAGGATTCCATGCGCTACCTCCCCCTGACCGAGACCGACCGCACGGCGATGCTCGCGGTCGTCGGCGCCCCCTCGATCGACGCGCTGTTCGCCGACGTGCCCGAGGCAGCGCG
>DATDLP010000116.1:0-2860 GCA_036519255.1 Croceibacterium sp. | reverse complement strand
GACTGTTCGCGCTATGCCTACGTCGAGCAGCTCGACGACGAGCGCGCCGAGACCGCGGCCGGCTTCATGCGCAGGGCGATCGAGCACTTCGAAGCGCTCGGTCTGGGCCCGCCCGCGGCGGTCATGAGCGACAACGGCAACTGCTATCGCTCCTACGCCTACCGCGCCGAACTCGAGCGGGTTGGAGCACGCCAGATCCTCACCCCGCCCTACACGCCCCGCTGGAACGGCAAGGTCTGTGTCTTAGCGTCGGGGTGCCGTCCGGTGTGGCGGCGAGGCTGCCCGCGCCCGGCGGTCTGACTCAGGCAAAAGGCATGTCAAGCAATGTTCTTAGGGTCCGTATTGGCTCAGCCGAGGTTGCTTTGACTTGCGTTCGATTCGTCGACTGTCGGGTTGCGGGCGGGCCGGCGAATTTGACTTGATAGGAGACCTCGCGCCGATGTGGCTGCATCGACACAGAAGCGTCGCTCGCCGGCCCGGCCTCGACTCTAACCCCGAGCCAGGAGGCCAACCCAGATGTTCGTCGGGATCGACGTTCACAAGCACGCCCACGCCGCTGCTCTGATCGACGAGCGCGGCGGCGAGCTCGGCACGCTGACCATCCCCAACAGCCCGGAGGGCTATCGCCGTCTGCTGGATTGGCTGGACGAGCACGACGCCGAGCAGCCGGTCGTCGGGGTCGAGTCGCCCGGCAGCTACGGCCGCCGTCTGGTGGGCGCGCTGGCCGCGGCCGGCCTGGAGGTGCTGCACGTGCCGGCTTGGCGCACCCACCGCGAGCGCCACCGCCAGGGGGCAGGCAAAACCGATCCCGGCGACGCGCTGGCGATTGCCGACGTCGTCAGGCACAAGCGCCGCGAGCTGGGCCCGGCCCTGGAACCGGAGTTGGTGCGTGCCTGGCGGTGCTCGAGCTGCAGCGCCGCCGCTTCGTCCGCGATCGCACCCAAGCGATCCAGCGGCTGCGCTCCGACTGGACGCAGCTCGACCCGGTCGCCGAGGCCGGCGTGATCCGCTGCGACCGCCAGCGCGAGCTGCGCCGGCTCAAGCGGATCCGCTTCGGCGACAGCCTCACCGACCAGCTCGCCGCCCGCTGCATCCGCGAACTGGCCCGCGACATCGAGGACCTCAACAAGCGCATCGCCCGCCTCGACCGCGAGATCGCCGAACTGCTCGACCAGCACGACAACCCGCTCGCCGACCTGCACGGCGCCGGCACCAACCTCGCCGCCAGCGTCATCGCCCAGGCCGGCGACGTCCGCCGCTTCCGCGACGCCGCCGCCTTCGCCCGCTTCTGCGGCGCCGCGCCAATCCCCTGCGGCTCAGGCAAAACTGCCGGCCGCCACCGCCTCCACCGCGGCGGCAACCGACAACTCAACGCCGCCCTCTACCGCATCGCGATCGTCCAACAACGCCACCACCCAGCCGCCAAAGCCTTCCTCGCCCGCAAACTCGCCGAAGGCAAAACACCCAGAGAAGCCCGCCGCGCCCTCAAACGCCACCTCGCCAACGTCCTCTACCGCCGCCTCCACGCCTGGGCCGACACCACCCCAGCAATGAACCCGCTCTTGACATAGGAGAATCGAGCGTTTCTTCCAGACGCTCAAACGCGAATGGGCTTACGCCCACTCCTGGCCCAACTCAGCAAGCCGCTCACGGGCGCTGCCATCCTTCCTGCGCTACTACAACCGGCGAAGGCCCCACAGCTCACTGCGAGACCGCCCGCCAATCAGCCGCGTTCACAACCTCCATGGGCAGGACACCTAGCCCGCCGGGCCGCGCGACCGTTCGGATTCCTGCGTTCGCAACGGGCGGTCGGTCCTGAGCGCCCGCTGCAAGACGCTTCGCGTTCAGAGCTGAGCGCTACTGCTGTTGCGATGTCTCCTCGGGGTCGTCGGCGAGGTGGCGCAGCGCGTTCCGGTTGATCAGAAGCTGCTGGTTGATCTCCCCGCTGCGATCCTCGATCGTGAGCCTTATCGCCTCATCGTCGGCGAAGGCGCGCACGATGACCATGACCGGCGACTCGTTAGGGCCCGTGAACAGGTGCGCCGGCTCGGCTCCGTGCTCGTGCATCTGCGCGTCGAAGTAGCTCGGGTCTTCCATGGCGCGACCCTACCCCTCCTCTGCAAGCTCGGCGATCAGCCGAGCAGACTGCCTCGCGGAACTCCACGGCAGCCGCGACGAACGTCTCTACCGCTGCCCGCGCCCTGGCGTGCGCTCGAGCCACCACCAGAGTGGCTGCGCTTGCTCGGGGTCCTAGACTGATCCGGGCGACTACGCGACCAGGCCGACCTTACCGTTAGTGCGCTGCGCGCGCCGCAGGCGCGAACCGATTTCTTTTCCGACGGTCGCGGACGGCGCCAGCCAAAGCCACTTGCCAGTGGCTCTCGGAACTGAGAGAGGGGCATGTCCTCGGGGATGAGACCTTTACCGCTGCAGGTAAGGCATTCCTGCGTCGTGTCGCCGACGACGTGGCCGCCCTCGGTTACCGTCTCGATGTAGCCCGACCGCCGCACTCTTGGCACGGCATCTTGACGGAAATCGTTTGTTCGGCCGAAGAGTGCTCCCCACCATCCATGTCGGGAGCCAAATGTAGCCGCTCTATGGCGCGAGCCTTCCCCCTCGCGGCGTAGTCCGCTCCGCAAGCAACTGGCCCCGCAGTCGTTCCTCGTTCGCTTTGCCTTAGAGCGTGTTTGCCTCAGAGCGTGTTGTCGTGTTCGCCGCTTCGGCGTACCATCGCTCTCGGCGCGGGAATCGTTGGCCACAGGGCCAGCCGGAAAGATGGTGCTGAGCGCGTGACAGCGCTCGACGGAGGACGATTACGCTCTCCGAAGCGATCGCGCTTGTGTTATCGCGTCGCGGGGAT
>DATDLP010000115.1:0-8151 GCA_036519255.1 Croceibacterium sp. | reverse complement strand
CTGTTCCTGTCCGAGACCGGCCTGCCCTGCGCCCACTGGCGCCAGCGCCTCCGCCTGCTCCACGGCGCCGCGGCGCTGGGCGAGGGCCACTCGGTCACCGAAGCCGGGCTCGAGGCCGGCTACGCGAGCACCAGCGCCTTCATCGCCGCGTTCCGCAAGCACTTCGGGGTCACGCCGTCGAAGTTGGGGTAAAAGGGTTTCGCGCGAAGCCGCGAAGGCACGAAGGTGTCGCGCGACGCCGGGGCCTTGCACTCCATCATCGTGTCTTCGTGTGAACCAATCCAGAGCGCTTCGCGCGCTCCCTCTTCGCGCCTTCGCGGCTTCGCGCGAATCCTTCTCCCTTTTTCGAAGGCAGTAGAGCGCCGGGGTGCAGCATGTCCAAGCAAGACTCCGTGCCGCATTTGCGCGTTGCCCCATGCCCTTCACCCGCTAGTCTCGCCGCCAACGAAACACGGGAGAGATTATGCGGCGCACTGGCCTGATCGCGGCAGCGGCCCTGATGCTGTCGGCCTGCGCAACCGGCGCAAACGCCGAGGACGCTCCGGCCCCGCTGCAGGTCTACGGCAACCTGCAGACGATCGAGCTCGCCCCGGTGCTCTACGCGGCCGACGAGTTCTCGCCGATCCCGGTCGAGGTCAAGATGGGCGGCATTCCCAACCTCGTCGGCGAGGCGGGTGCGCAAGGGTTCGCCTCGCCGGGCGTGGCCGATGTCGCCACCAACGCCGAGACCCAGCTGCTGCGCTTCTCGGTCCGCCACCCGGATCTGCGGATCATCTTCAACGTCACCGAGGGGCTCTACCGCATCGTTGCCCGCCGCTCGGCCGGTATCGCGCGCATCGCCGATCTCAAGGGCAAGCGCATCGCCACGATCGAGCCGACCAGCGCCGGCTACTTCCTCCACCGCATGCTTGCCACCGAGGGCTTGAGCTTCGACGACATCACGGCGGTCTCGATGGTCCCGCTGTCGAACATGACCGAAGCCCTGCGCAAGGGTGAGGTCGATGCGGTAGCGATCTGGGAGCCCGAGGGCGTCAACTCCGAGCACGCGCTCGGCGCCGACGCGATCGTGTTCGAGGGGGATGGCATCTACGCCGAGCTGTTCAACCTCAACACCACCGCCGGCGCGCTCGCCGACCCGGTCAAGCGCGCGCAGATCGTGCGTTTCGTGCGCGCGATCATCGACGCGAACGCCGAGATGAAGCAGTACCCCGACAAGGCGCAGCAGCTCTCGGTCGAGGCGGGCGGCTTCTCGCTCGAGGACGTCAAGGAGAGCTGGGAGCACCACGCCTTCAACGCCACCCCGCTGCCGCAGACGCTCGACGTGCTGGTGCTGCAGGAAGAATGGCTCGCCAGGCGCGAGAACCGCACCCCGCGCACCCGCGAGCAGCTCGCCACGCTGATCGACACCAGCGTTTACCAGGAAGCGCTCGCGCTGGAGCCGCGCCGATGATCCGCCGCCTGCTCCTCGCCATTGCCGCGCTCCTGCTCGCCCCCGGCGCGGTTCATGCGCAGGACCTCGCTCGCGAAACGCGGCAACCGCACCCCGCGCACCCGCGAGCAACTGGCGACGCTGATCGACACCAGTGTGGTCGAGGAAGCGCTCGCACTGGACCTCGGTCGATGATCCGCCGCCTGCTCCTCGCGCTCGCCGCGCTGCTGCTCGCCCCCGCTGTCCACGCTCAGGACGACCTCGCGCGCGAGACCGCGAAGGTCGAGGACTTGCGCTCGATCCGCGAGATCAAGCGGCTCCAGGCGCAATGGGGCTACCTCGCGATCGCCGGCGACTGGAAGGGCATGGCCGCGCTCGGCACCGACGACGTGCGCATGGTCCTGCCCAACGGCGATGCGGTCGGCCGTGCCGGGCTCGAGCAGTCGCTGCGCGAGCGGCAGGGCGGCGGCGCCGACGGCATTGCCGCCGGCAAGCTCAACCTGCGGCGCTACATCAGCCCCGTGGTCACGCGCGCCGCCGACGGCCAGAGCGCGACCGTGCGCTGGCGCCACCTCGCGCTGCGCGGCGAGAACGGCGTCTCGGCCAATTGGCTCGGCACCACCGACGTGATCCAGTACCGCAAGACCGTCGAAGGCTGGCGCATCGCCATGATCCGCGTCTGGCCGGCGTTCTCGGGCACTTACGAGGAAGGCTGGCGGCACGACGCCGCGACGCTCGTGCGCGCGCCGTACCACTACACCCCCGACGAGGTCGGCCGCCTGCTGCCCGACCGCGCCGCCGATCACCCCAGCCCGGCGGGGCTGATCGAGCGCGACGCTGCACTGCTGCTGTTCCTCGGGACTGCGCAGAACAGCGTCTCGGCCTACGGTTACTACCTCGACCGCGGCATGTACGACGACATCGCGGACCTGTTCGCTCGCGACGCCACGATCGATGTCGCCGGGCAGGGCGTCTACAACGGTGTCGCGGGCGTACGGAAGTTCCTCGGCCGCTACGGCGCGCCGGGGCTCGACGAGGGCGAGCTCAACGACCACCCGCAGCTCATGCCGCTGGTCAGCATCTCGGCCGACGGCACCACCGCGCTGGTCCGCGTGCTCGAGCTCGGCGCCACCGGTCAGCACGGCGGCGACGGGTTCTGGTCGGCGGCAATCAACACCTTCCTGCTGCGCTCGAACGGCGACGGCAAATGGCGCATCCAACAGCTGCACATCCGTCCGCTGATGCGCGCCGACTACAAACAGGGCTGGGCGCATCCGTTGCCGGCGCAGTTGCCGATCGGCGAAGCGCTGTTCCCTGACGGGCAGGGTCAACCGGTCGACACGAGTTATCCCGACCACCCCTTCGCGATGCAGCAGCTCGGCGATGACCTCGTGCTTCCGCCGCCCGGCAACGTCGTCTTCGCACCCCTGCTGAACACCGATAACGCGCTGGCGAGAGCCGAGGCGTTCGACGGGGCCGAGAACGTCTCCGACGCCTACGGCTACTACATCGACCAGTTCTCGTGGCGCGAAACCGGCGCGCTGTTTTCGCGCGATGGCTGGAAGGAGCTCAGCTACATCGGCACCTTCATCGGCCGCGATCGGGTGACCAACTCGATGATCCAGCGCTACGGCGAGAACGGCGCGAGCACTGCGATGCAGACGCTGCACCAGAAGACCCAGCCTTACATCACCGTGCTCGGCGACGGCAGCCGGGCGCAGGCGCGCTTGCGGCTGCTGCAGATGAACAGCTCGTCGACCAATGCCGGCTCGATGATCTTCGGGGTCTACGAGAACCAGATCGTCAAGGAGGACGGAATCTGGCGGATCCACGGCATGGACCTCGATTACGTCGCGCTGTCGGACTACGCGACCGGCTGGATGGGGATCGACCCCGCCGCGAGCAGCCGCTTCGCCCCGGCGCCCGAGCTACTCGCCCGCTTCGCCCCCGATGCCCCGCTTCGCGGAGAGACCTTCGCGCCTTATCCGCGCATCCGCCCGCTCGGCTTCCACTTCGCCAACCCGGTCAGCGGCCGCGAGCCCGCGACCAAGCTGACCTGGTCCGACGGGCACCGCGAGCAGGCTTCGGGCACTCCTTAAGCTGTTTCTGCCGGGGTGCGGTGTTCGAGATCGCCGCGCTGCTCGTGGGTGACGTGGCGGTGGTTCCGGCCATGGCTGCCGGACTGATCGCCAGATGCGTCTCATACGGAACTGAAGGCTGACAGCCGTTCCGTCCAACTGCGCCAGTCTCAGCTTGACGGAGCACGCCGTTTCAACCGATCTCTGTGCGTGGGGGAATGGCGAGCAGTAACAGGACCATGACGTGGTTTTGGCGCTTGGGCTGCTTCGCGCGAGGGGGAGGTATATGAGAATTCTGATTTCGTTCGCGCTCGTCGCGATCGTCACACTGTTCCCTGCGAGCGTTCAGGCTGCGGCGCCACGCGTGCTCCAGGCGCGTTCCGCCTGGACGGTGGCCCGCTCCGACGAGAATTGTGCGCTCGTGCGTGAATTCGGGGACGAGGGCGACTTGCGCCTCCAGATCGCCTCCTTCGGCCCCAGCACATCCTTTTCATTCCTTATTTCCGGAAAGTTGGTTCCGTACACATCGGACCCGACCACCTGGATCGGGTTGGCGTACTCAGGCGATACGGCGGCCCGCGACAAATTCGAGGTCAATCGGGGAAGGTTGGGCAGCGCTACCTTCGTATCTTTCCCGGCCAGGTTTTTTCCTGCACCCGACCAGGTCGATCCGGCGCTGCGCGCGCCCGGCGAAAAGACTCCGGAACAAAGGGCGGCGATTCAGAGGTTAGCCACCGAATTCGCTGACCGGACCACACACATCACCGTCGATTTTGGCCGGGGCCCGCTGCAGCTCGAGACCGGGAGCATGGCTCAGCCGCTGGCCGATTTGCGCGCTTGCGTCGACGGACTGATTGCTGGCTGGGGCGTGGATCCAGCTTCCTACCGCACCGAATCGCGCGGTACGAGTCCGCTGCCGGACACGATGGCTAAGGTGTGGGAGGTTCTTTCGGTCACAAGGGTGCGGCGGGAGGGTGCAGTCTACCTGGCCGCGCGGGTTGCGGTGGATGAAGCCGGGCAGCCAAGCCAATGCGTCGTTCAGACCCGAATCGTCAGCGAGACCTTCGATAGTCGCCTGTGTGCCAGCCTGCTGGGACCCTATGCCCCCGCGCTGGACGCCAACGGTCTGCCGGTGTCCAGCCTCTATTTCCTTACGATTTCTTGGAGCAATCGTTAGGCATTTGGCGGGTTGCGATTGCGCAGCGGCGCTGACCTCCTAAGCTTATCCAAAAGCCACTGAGGAGAGAGCCGCATGCGTCTGATTGCCACCGAGGAAGCCTGGTCGATTCCCGAGGTCGCCGAGGCGCTGCGCACGGTCGCCAACAGCCCGACGCAGAGCCTCGACAAGCTGCTCGTCAAGGGCATCTACGACGCGCCGACCGACACCTCGGGCTACGGCAAGCTCGATTTTCTCTCGGGCCTCAAGGACGTCGAAGAGCAGCGCCTGCCGCAGATGGACCAGTACGGGGTCGCCATGCACCTGCTCGCGCTGACCGCGCCCGGGGTGCAGATGTTCGACGCAGACACCGCGATGGAGCTGGCGACACTCGCCAACGATCGCCTGGCCGAGATTTGCCGCAAGCACCCGACCCGCTTCGCCGGCCTTGCCAGCTTCGCGCCGCACAGCCCCAAGCGTGCGGCGAAGGAGATGGAGCGCGCGATCGGTGAGCTCGGCCTCAACGGCTTCATGATCAACAGCCACACGCACGGCGAGTACTTGGACGATCCCAAGTTCTGGCCGATCCTCGAGGCTGCCGAGGCGCTCGACCGCTGCATCTACATCCACCCGCGCGCCGCCAGCGACACCCTCAAGGGCCCGCTGCAGGACTACGGCATGGATTCGGCGATGTGGGGCTACGGCGTCGAGGTCGGCACCCACGCGGTGCGGATGATGGCCGGCGGCGTGTTCGACCACTTCCCCAAGCTCAAGATCTGCATCGGCCACATGGGCGAGGCGGTGCCGTTCTGGCTCTGGCGGATCAATTTCATGAACAGCCGCGCCCAGGTCGTCGGCCGTGCACGCAAGACCGAACGCTCGATGGCCGAGTACTTCCAGGACAACTTCGTCGTCACCACCAGCGGCGTCGAGGACCCGCTCGCGCTGCGCTACACGATCGACAAGCTCGGGGTGCACAACGTGCTGTGGGCGATCGATTACCCGTACCAGCCGATGCAGCCGGCGGTCGATTTCATCGAGGCGTTCGAGTGCACCGAGGAAGAGCGCCACGCGCTGTGCCACGGCAACGCCGAGCGTATTTTCCACATCGCGCCGGAGTGATCGGACATGGCTGCAATTCTCGGCTCTTCGCTGTGCGTGCTGCTGGTGCTGCTGCTGATCCCGCAGTCGCCGCTCGGCCGCACGCTGCATCGTCACCTGGTCGAGCGGCCGCTCGAGCGGCTGGCGAAGTTCGAGCGGCACCACCTGATCAATATCGCCATCATCGCCGCCGCGGCGGCGACCGGGGGAGAGCTCATCGCGCTGGCAGGCCCCGAGCTGTTCGGGATGTGGGCGCTCGACCTGGCGATCTATTTCGACGCGGTGCTGGTGACCTATGCGCTCGCTGCGGTCGTGATGGCCAGGAACTCGCTGCGCTACACCAGCTTGCGCTGGCGCCGCGGCAGCAGGGTCCGGCGCCTTGTCGCGGCACGCCGGCGCCGACAGCGCGTCGCCCGGCGCCGGGTGCCGCAGTCCGCCAACGACGACGACGACGGGCCAGCGCTTCCGCTGGCTGCCTGATGACCGCGCCGCTCGCCGGGCTGAAGGTCGTCGAGCTGGCCCGGATTCTGGCCGGCCCCTGGGCCGGCCAGGTGCTCGCCGATCTCGGCGCCGAGGTGACCAAGGTCGAGAGCCCCGAAGGCGACGACACCCGCCGCTGGGGCCCGCCGTTCGTCGCGAACGAAGACGGCTCGCGGGACGCGGCCTATTTCCACGCCGCCAACCGCGGCAAGCGCTCGGTGGTGGCGGATTTCGGCAGCGAGCAGGGCAGGGCGCTGGTGCTCGACCTCGTGCGCGAGGCCGACGTGCTGATCGAGAACTTCAAGCTCGGCGGGCTCGCCAGGTTCGGTCTCGACTACGCCAGCCTGCACGCGATCAATCCGCGCCTGGTGTACTGCTCGATCACCGGTTTCGGCCACGACGGCCCTTACGCCGCGCGCGCCGGCTACGACTTCATCGTCCAGGGCATGAGCGGGATCATGGACCTGACCGGCGACCCGCTGGGCCCTCCGCAGAAGATCGGCGTCGCCTATGCCGACATCCTCACCGGTCTCTACGCGGTGATCGCGATCCAGGCCGCGCTGCATCAGCGCGAGGCGACCGGCAAGGGCCAGCACATCGACATGGCGCTGCTCGACGTGATGACCGGCACGCTCGCCAACCAGGCGATGAACTATCTGGTGTCGGCCCAGAGCCCCACGCGCCTCGGCAACGCGCACCCCAACATCGCGCCGTACGAGGCTTTTCCGGTCGCCGACGGCTGGCTCATCGTCGCGGTCGGCAACGACAGCCAGTTCGCTCGCCTCGCCACGCTGCTCGGCCTGCCCGAGCGCCCCGAGTGGCGCACCAACCCCGGCCGCGTCGAACACCGCGCCGCGCTGTCCCCAGCAGTCGCCGAACGCACCCGCACCTGGCAACGCGACGCTCTCCTCGCCGCGCTCGAGGCGGAGGGCATCCCGGCCGGCCCGATCAACACCGTCGGCCAGGCGCTCGCCGACCCGCAGATCGCCGCGCGCGGAATGGTCCTCGACCTCGGCGACGGCCTGGAGGGCCTGCGCACTCCGATCCGCTTCTCCGACGCCGAACTCGCGCCCGCGAGGCGTTCGCCGAAGCTGGGCGAGGGCTGACGGACTCGCTCGTCAGCAGAAGGCCTGCTTGCGGCACCCTTCCGCATGCGCGATGAAGGCGAAATCCAAGGGGAGGAACCGCAATGCTTCGCATCGCCCTGGCGCTGGGTCTCGCCCTGCTCGCCGCACCCGCGTCGGCCGCCTCGGTCGACGATCTCGCGATCCGCTCGACCGTGCAGGGCTCGGGCCGCACGATCATCTTCATCCACGGCTGGACCTGCGACGAGACCTCGTGGGCCGCGCAAGTCGCTGCGTTCGACGACGACTACCGCGTGGTCACGCTCGATCTCCCCGGCCACGGCAAGAGCGACTCTCCGTCGCAGGACAAGTTCTCGATGGCGCTGTTCGCCCGCGCGGTCGAGGCGGTTCGGGCCGAGGTCGGCGCCGACAAGGTCGTGCTCGTCGGCCACTCGATGGGCGCCGCGGTGATTCGGCAGTACGCGCTCGACTACCCGGCCCACGTAGCCGGCCTCGTAGCGGTCGACGGCCCGCTCGACATGCGCCCGCTGGCCGGTTTCCCCGGCGCCAACCAGCCGCTCACCCGCGAGGTCCGCTCGACCCTGATCGATTCGATGTTCGTCCCCGCCACCACCCCCGAGCTGCGCACGCAGATCAAGGCAGTCATGCTCGGCACCGCCGATGCCACCGCCGCCGGCGCGGGCACAGCGATGTTCGATCCGGTGAACCAGTCGGACCGGGTGATCGATGCCCAGGCGCTCAGCATCTACGCAGGCAACCCCACCTGGGGCCCCGACACGGTCAGCCGCGCACTGCTCCCCAACTGGAGCTTCGAGCAGTTCG
>DATDLP010000114.1:0-2903 GCA_036519255.1 Croceibacterium sp. | reverse complement strand
TGTTGAGCAGCCAGCACTGCACGGAGCCCTTGGCGATCCGCTCCTTGAGCAGGTTGCCGTAGACCGAGGGGTGGCGCGGCATGAACGGCGCGCCGAAGCACGTGCTGAAGGTCGCCTCGGGCTCGGTCACGCCGATCTCGGTGCCCGCGACCCGCGCGGTGTAGCCCGAGAGGAAGTGGTACATCGCCTGTTCGGGCGTCAGCTTGGCGATCGGCGGCAGCACACCGTAGGCGTCGGCCGTCAGCATGATCACGTTGGCCGGCACCGGGCCGAGGTTCTTCTCCGAAGTGTTCGGGATGAAGTCGAGCGGGTACGAGCCGCGGCTGTTCTCGGCCAGCGTCGCGTCGTCGAAGTCGAGCTCACGCGTCTCGGGGTCCATCACCACGTTCTCGAGCACGGTGCCGAACATCCTGGTGGTGGCGTAGATCTCGGGCTCGGCCTCGGGCGAGAGGCGGATCATCTTGGCGTAGCAACCGCCCTCGAAGTTGAACACGGCCTGGTCGGACCAGCCGTGCTCGTCGTCGCCGATCAGCGTGCGGCTGGCATCGGCGCTGAGCGTGGTCTTGCCGGTGCCGGAGAGGCCGAAGAACACTGCGGTCTTGCCGTCGGGGCCGATGTTGGCCGAGCAGTGCATCGGCATCACGCCCCTGGTCGGCAGCAGGTAGTTGAGGATGCCGAACACGCTCTTCTTCATCTCGCCGGCATAAGCGGTGCCGCCGATCAGGATCAGCTTTTCGGACAGGTTGACCGCGATCACGGTCTCGGTCCGGCTGCCGTGGCGCGCCGGGTCGGCGCGGAAGCTCGGCAAGTCGATGATCGTGTACTCGGGCGCGAAGCTCTCGAGCTCGGCCGCGGTCGGGCGCACGAGCAGCGTGCGGATGAACAGGTTGTGCCAGGCGAGCTCGTTGATCACCCGCACGTTGACCCGGTGCTCGGGCTGTGAGCCGCCGAACAGGTCGGCGACGTAGAGCGTGTCCTTGGTGCCGAGGTGCGCGAGGAAGTCGGCCTTGAGCGCGGCGAAGTGCTCGGGCGTCATCGCCGCGTTGGTCTTGCCCCACCACACGGTGTCTTCGGTCTCGCCGTCGCGGACGATGAACTTGTCCTTGGCGCTGCGGCCGGTGTGCTTGCCGGTCTCGACCACCAGCGGGCCGTGCCTGGCCAGCCGGCCCTCGCCGTTGGCCACCGCGTGCTCGACGAGCGCGGCGCTGCCGAGGTTGGCGTGGATCGTGGCCTGGGTGCTAATTCCCTGTTCTGACAGCGAAACGGAAAGCGGTCGGGTCAACGTCGAAGTCTCCCTCGGAATTTTGGGGGTGGGATGGCGCCGTTGTCTCTCCCCGGGCCTTGCGGTGGCGCATAGTCGGCAAGGGTTCCCTCGTCAAATTCGTCAATGATTCGATGCAATTGTATGAGTTTTTGCAGTTGCAGGCGAAACTGCAGGCGTGCTCCAATTGTCTCCGCCAAAGTAACGCGTTAGGTCCGCAAGGATGGTCGAGGACGAAGCCCCCGCCGCCGGAGAGCGCCAGCGCAGCATCGCGCTGGTCGACGATGATCGCAACATCCTGACCACGCTGTCGATCGCGTTGCAGGCCGAGGGCTATGCCACGCGGGTCTATTCCGACGGCGAGGCGGCGTTGAAGGCGCTGACCGAGAACCCGCCCGACCTCGCGGTGTTCGACATCAAGATGCCGCGGATGGACGGGATGGAGCTGCTGCGCCGGCTGCGCGCGACCTCCGACCTGCCGGTGATCTTCCTGACCAGCAAGGACGAGGAGCAGGACGAGGAAGCGGGCCTCGCGATGGGGGCCGACGACTACATCGCCAAGCCGTTCAGCCAGCGCCTGCTGCTCGCGCGAATCCGCGCGATCCTGCGCCGCTCGGGCCCGGTGCGCGAGGCCGATGTCGAGGAGGAGCGCGCGGCGGCGCCCGACGGGCCGCTGATCGTGCGCGGACGGCTGAGCATGGACCCGGCGCGCCACCGCGTGACCTGGGCCGGCAAGCCGGTCTCGCTGACGGTGACCGAGTTCCTGATCCTCGAATGCCTCGCGCAGCGGCCCGGGGTGATCAAGAGCCGCAACCAGCTGATGGACGCGGCCTATCCCGACGACGTGTTCGTCGACGACCGCACGGTCGACAGCCACATCAAGCGCCTGCGCCGCAAGTTTCGCGTGGCCGATGGCGAGTTCGGGGCGATCGATACCCTGTACGGCGCGGGCTACAGCTTCTCCGATGGCTGACGAGAAGCCGGCGCAGCGCCGTGGCGGGCTCGGGCGGCTCGCGTTCAGCACCTCGCTCACCACCCGCATCCTCGCGGTCAACCTGATCCCGCTGATGCTGCTCGCGGGCAGCCTGCTGTTCCTCGATTCGTACCGCCGCCAGCTGTTGTCGGAGCGCTACAACCTCGCGCGGATCGAGGCGCAGATCACCGCCGAGGCGCTCGCCGGCGCAAGCAAGGCGCGGCAGGAGGCGCTGCTGATCCAGATCGGCAAGGAGCAGCGCATGCGGCTGCGGATGTACGATGCCGAAGGCGAGCTGTGGGCCGACAGCTTCGCGCTCGCCGAGCCCTCGTTCGCGTTCGGCGATCCGGTCGCCGCGCCGTGGCCGCAGGACCTCGCCCGCGGGCTCGATCGGGTGGTCGATTTCCTGGTCGGCGCCAATGCCCCGTCCGACTACGCCGAGCCGGCCGAGCCCGGTGCCGATGCCTGGCCCGAGCTGGTCAACGCGCGCGAGCAGGGGCGGACCCAGATCGAGCTGCGCCGTGCGCCCGACCGCACCCCGGTGATCACCGCCGCGGCCCCGGTCGGGATCAACGGCGCCACGCTGCTGACCACGCGCAACGCCGCCGACATCACCCAGGCGGTGCGCGACGCGCGAACCCAGCTGCTGATGACGATCGCGCTGGCGCT
>DATDLP010000113.1:0-2159 GCA_036519255.1 Croceibacterium sp. | reverse complement strand
TCCTGCCGAAAGTGAAGCTCGAGGTCGTCGTGCCCGATGCCCAGGCCGAACAGGTGGTCGAAGCGATCGCCGCGGCGGCCGCAACCGGCCGCATCGGCGACGGCAAGATCTTCGTCTCGACCATCGAGTCCGCGCTGCGCATCCGCACCGGCGAGAAGGACGAAGCGGCGATCTAAGTTAGCTCCCCTCCAGTCCCGAGCGAGTCGAGGGGCGGGAGGGGCCGGGGGTGGACCTCCACCTCCACACACCCACCCCTAACCCCTCCCGCAAGCGGGAGGGGGAAGACCGAACCAAACCCCCGCCCTGGACGGGAGGGGATCAGTCCAGGAAGGAATATCATGTCCACTGCATCGGAAATCGTGAAGCGGATCAAGGACGAGGAGATCGAGTGGGTCGATCTTCGCTTCACCGATCCCAAGGGCAAATGGCAGCACCTGACGATGGTCTCGAAGGTCATCGACGAGGACGCGCTCGAGGAAGGCCTGATGTTCGACGGCTCGTCGATCGCCGGCTGGAAGACGATCAACGAAAGCGACATGATCCTCAAGCCGGATCTGTCCGAGGTTTGGATCGACCCGTTCTCGGCCACCCCGATGATGATCATCGTGTGCGACATCGTCGAGCCCTCGACCGGCGAGCTCTACAGCCGCGATCCGCGCTCGACCGCCAAGCGCGCCGAGGCGTTCCTCAAGACCACCGGGCTGGGCGACACCGTGTATGTCGGTCCCGAAGCCGAGTTCTTCATGTTCGACGACGTGCGCTTCGAGGACGGCTACGCCGGCTCGGGCTACCAGATCGACGACATCGAGCTGCCGACCAACACCGGCAGCGAGCTCGACGGCGGCAACCTCGCCCACCGTCCGCGCGCCAAGGGCGGCTACTTCCCGGTTGCGCCGGTCGACTCGGCGGTCGACATCCGCGGCGAGATGGTCTCGACCATGCTCGAGATGGGCCTGCCGTGCGACAAGCACCACCACGAGGTGGCCGCGGCGCAGCACGAGCTCGGCCTGACCTTCGGCACGCTGGTGCAGACCGCCGACCGCATGCAGATCTACAAGTATGTCGTGCACATGGTCGCCAACGCCTACGGCAAGACCGCGACCTTCATGCCCAAGCCGATCGCCAAGGATAACGGCAGCGGCATGCACACGCACATCTCGATCTGGGACGGCAGCCGGCCGACCTTCGCCGGCAACGGCTATGCCGGGCTGTCCGAGACCTGCATCTACTTCATCGGCGGCGTGATCAAGCACGCCAAGGCGCTCAACGCCTTCACCAACCCGACCACCAACAGCTACAAGCGGCTGGTGCCGGGCTACGAGGCGCCGGTGCTGCTGGCTTATTCGGCGCGCAACCGCTCGGCCTCGTGCCGCATTCCGTACGGTTCGGGTGAGAAGGCCAAGCGCGTCGAGTTCCGCTTCCCCGACGCGATGGCCAACCCGTACCTGTGCTACGCCTCGCTCCTGATGGCGGGCCTCGACGGAATCCTGAACAAGATCCATCCGGGCGAGCCGATGGACAAGAACCTGTACGATCTGCCGCCGGCCGAGCTGGCCGAAGTGCCGACGGTGTGCGGCTCGCTGCGCGAGGCGCTCGAGGCGCTGCAGGCCGACCATGAGTTCCTGCTCAAGGGCGACGTGTTCTCGAAGGACCAGATCGACTCCTACTCCGAGCTGAAGTGGGAAGAGGTGATGCGCTGGGAAACCACGCCGAGCCCGGTCGAGTTCGACATGTACTACAGCAGCTGATCGGGGGGATCAGCACTGCAAGAAGGGCGCCCGGAGCAATCCGGGCGCCCTTTTCGTTGCCGCGCCGCGGGACGCCATGGGGCCCTCTGGCCTCAGCAACACATGTTAGGGAACTCTCCAGCCTGCCGGCCCGTTTCGCATTCTCACAGGAGAATTCGAGATGCGACCGATCGTGACCGCGGTGGCGGCGCTGGCGCTGGTAGCGGGCGCGGCTCATGCGCAAGGCAACGGCAAAGGCAACGGCGGGGGCAACGACCAGGGCGGCGGCCATGCTGCCGGGGCGCCGCATCAGGGCGGCGGCAAGGATCGCGGCGGCACGAACGGCGACGGAAACCGGGGCGGCGGCGGCGACCGCCAAGCGGTCGGCGCGCCGATGGAAGGCGGCGGCATCAAGGATCGCGGCAACGCGCG
>DATDLP010000112.1:0-6893 GCA_036519255.1 Croceibacterium sp. | reverse complement strand
CCGCAAGGGGTGGGACACGCGCCGCCGCAACGGCAACGGCTGAGCGCCGCTAGTTGAGGTCGGCGGGCAGTGTCGGCTCGCTGAGGATCGCCTTCATCCGCGCCCAGCGCGCATCGGGCGCGGTGCCGGCCGCCTCGACCGAGTGCTGCACCATGTCCTTCCCGAGCCCGTAGTTGATGATGTAGCTGCGGTAGGTCCTGATGAACCGCAGCGACTGCGCGGCGCGCTCGGGCGACGACAGCTGGTAACGCTGGATCAGCGCGGTGGCCTCGGCCTCGTCGATCTTGCCCGACAGCAGCTGCGCGGCGATCGTGTACCGGGCAGCCTGAAGCTGACCCGACAGCTCGGCAAGCTCGAGATAGCGCCCGATGTCGTCGCCCGGCAGCCCGGCCAGCGGCGCGAGGACGGTGCGGTCGAAGGCCAGCGCGTCGTCGCCCGGGAATGCCAGTTCGATCCCGTAGTTGGCCGAACCTTCGGCGATCAGCGACTGCGGCGAATAGAGCGGATAGACCGTGTACTCGAGCCAGCCGCGCCGCTCGACCAGTTCCTGCTCCATCAGCGCGTTGAACACGTGGTGGCCGGGGTACCCCTCGTGGCAGCCGAGGTCGATCGCGCGGTCGATCCGCATCGGCAGGTCGGTGTTGATCTCGATCTTCGAGTGATAGCCGCCTTGATAGTAGTTGTACCCGCTCCACGGCTTGTCAGTCACCAGCGCCAGCTCGAACCGCTCGCCTTGGGGCAGCGTATAATGCGCAAGGGTGCGCTTGCGGCATTCGGCGATCGATGCGTCCATCACCGCCTTGACCTTGCCGGCCGGGATGTTGAACCGGTTGTTGAACGTGTCGATCCGCTGCCACAGCGGCCCCTCGCCCGGCACCAGAGCGTCGATCCGCGCGATCAGCGGGTCGAAGCTGGCGAGGTCCGGGGTCTCCGGACGCACGCCGAACAGCCCCTCGGCCTCGTCCGCGAACGGCAGGTTCTCGCCCTGCATCATGCGCAAGCGCGTTTGCGCGGCGACCAGCTGGGCATCGAGGAACTTCGCCCTGCGCTCCTCCAGCGAGCCCTCTTCCTGCGGCCCGGCAGCGATCCGCTCGCGCAGCACGGCGGTGCGTTGGGTGAGCTTCGGCAGGTCGTTCGCCGCGGCCTCGGCCTTGGCTTGCACCTGGATTTCGGGCGGACCGTAGTAGGCGTCGATGTAGCCTTCCTCCTTCTCGCCGATCGTCAGCTGCAGCAGCAGGTAGTCGCGCGCGATCGCATCGAGGTCGGCGGGTTCGGAGGTCCGGGCGCAGGCAGCCAGGACGAGTGCGGCGAGCGCCGCGATCAGGGTGCGGATCATCGGCGGGTGATTGGCCGCCGTGGGCGGCGAGTCAATCGACGACGATCATGCCCTTCATCCCGAACATCGTGTGCATCGCGTGGGTGCAGGTCAGCTTGTAGGTCCCCGCGGCGGGCACGAGGTGCACCGTGCGCGTCGACTTGGCTGGCACCTCGATCTCGCCGTCCTCGATCAGCCCCGCATCCGCCGGCTCGATCCGCGCCGCGGCGAAGAATTCAGGGGCGGCGAAGTCGTGCCCGCCTCCCGCAGTGTTGGCGAGCACCAGCGCGACGGGCTGGCCAGCCCGCAAGTGGATTTCCTTGGGCGAGAAATCGAAGTTCGACAGCTCGACGTGCTGCTCGGCCGCCTGGGCCCCCGCCTGGCTCGCGGCGCAGCAGGCGATCAAGCCTGCAATCACGGCTGCATGAAATGGGCGCACGGTATTGGCCTCCATTCGCAGGCTGGACGCCGGCGGCCGGCGCCACCTACACACTGCTCATATACCGGATCGGGAGGGAGAGCGATGGCGACTGCGACGAGTTCCGGGACTCCCGCGACCAGTTCCCTCACCGCCGAGCAGATTCTCGCCAGCGCCCGCGCGATGGCCCCGGCGATCGCCGCGCGCTCGCAGGAGATCGAGGCGCTGCGCCGCCTGCCGGCCGATCTTGTCGCCGAGCTGCGCGCTGCCGGTTTCTTCCGTATGGGCCGCAGCCGCGCGAAGGGCGGGCCGCAGATGACGCTCGCGCAGCATCTCGCGGTGATCGAAATCCTGGCCTACGCCAATCCTTCGGTCGGCTGGTGCGTCAAGATCGGCACCGACAGCGGCTTGCTCGCCGAGTTCCTCCCGCCCGCCGCTTCGGCGCGACTGCTGCCCGAGCCCGACATGATCACCGCCGGCCAGTTCACCACCGGCCACGGCAAGCTCGAGCCGGTCGAGGGCGGCTACCTGCTCAACGGCCGCTTCCCGTTCGGCAGCGGCGTGACCCACGCCGACGTGGTGATGAGCGGCGGCGCGCTGGTCGAGAATGGCGCGCCGGTGATGGGGCCCGGCGGCATCCCCGAAGGTCGCCTCGCCTTCTGCCGCGCCGACCAGCTGGTGATCGAGGACACCTGGCACACCCACGGCCTGCGCGGCAGCGGCAGCAACCACTACCGCGCCGAGAACGTGTTCATCCCCGAGGACCAGGCGCTGCGCATCGAGGAGGCGATGTTCGCGAACCGCGACCCGCTCTACTCGAGCGGCTTCAACTGGGTGACGACGATGGCCGCGGTCCCGCTCGGCACCGCGCGCCGCGCGCTCGACGAGGCGAAGACGCTCGTGCTCGGCCGCAAGGCGGGCCTGCCGCCGCGCCCGATGGCCGACACGGTCCAGGCGCGCGAGGCGATCGCGCGGGCCGAAACCGCCTGGGGCGCGGCGCACGCGTTCCTCTATCGCGCGGTCGAGGCGTTCTGGGCCGAGCTCGAGGCCGGCACCCCCGCGGTGGAGACCAAGGGCCGCCTCGCGCTGGCCAACGTCAATTGCTTCCGCATGGCCGCCGAAGTCACCCGCCAGCTGTTCGACCTGATCGGCGCCAACGTGATCTTCGACGGCTCGATCCTCGAACGCCTTGCGCGCGATGCCCTGACGCTCAACCAGCACATGATCATCGCCGGGCCGGCGGTGGAGACGTACGGCGCGATGATGCTCGGCCGGGAGCATCCGTCGCCGCTCTACTGAGTGCGCCCGCGGCTTGCCTTTCGGCCGCAGCGATGCGAGAAATCGGCGCACATGGGAGGGGGCTCCACGTGCGCAAGCTTTTGATACTGCTGCAGGCATTCTGCCTGTCGTTGGCCCTGCCGCCGTCTGCCCGGGCGGCCGAACCGCCGCCGTTGTCGGCCTACGGCGCGTTACCCGAGGTCGAGGACATGGCGCTCTCGCTCGGCGCGACACGTCTCGCAGCGATCACGACCGTCAACGGCAAGCGCCAGCTGCTGATCATGGACGCCGGGCTGCGGCCCTTGCGGACGATGGTGCTCGACGACATCAAGGTCCGCTCGATCGACTGGATCGGGGAAGACCGCGTGCTGTTGCGGATGAGCCAGACCGAGGATCTCGGCTACGGGTTCACCGCCGATCAGGCCGAGATCTCGCGCGCGTTCATCATCCCCGCGGACCCCTCGCAAGAGATGGCGCTGGTGTTCAGCGGGAACCGCTCGATCATCGGCGCGGTGTTCGGCAGCTACGGCCAACGCCGCTCTGCCGACGGCTGGACAGGCTATTTCGGCGGCGTCGAGCTCACCGGCGGGCCTTCCGATCGGTATGCGCCGCACTTTCGGCCGGCGTTGTTCGCGGTCGACCTCGCCAGCAATCGTGTCCGGCGGGTGGCCAACCCCGGTCACCAGGGCCAGGACGTCGACTGGCTGCTCGCCCCCGACGGAACGGTGGCCGCGACGTTCACGATCGACCGGGACAGCGGCCGGTGGACGCTCGCCGGGCCCGACGACAAGCGACTGGCGCAAGGGACCTCGCCGCAGGGCGACGCCGGGCTCGTCTCGCTCGGAGCAGAGGGTCGGTCGGTGATCTATTCCGACGTGGATGCGGAGGCCGAGCGGACCGTCTGGTTCGAGGTCGCGCTCGACGGCAGCGCACCCCCCGCCGAATTCCTCGCCGACGAGGATATCGACCGCCTGTTCATCGACCGCACGACGGGCCGGATGCTCGGCTTCATGCGCGGCGGCGCGTCGGCCGCGCCCGAGTTCTTCTCCAAGGAACACGAGGCGATCGTGAAGAAGGTCTACCGGGCGTTCGGCCGGCTCAAGGTCCGCCTGGTCGACTGGACTCCCGACTTCTCGCACGTGCTCGTGCAGACCAGCGGCAACCGCGACAGCGGCAGCTGGTACCTCGTCGACGTCGCGAAATTGCGCGCCGAAGGAATCGGCGTGGAGCGGCTGGCGATCGCGCCCGAGCACGTCGGTCCGATCAGCACGGTCGCCTACACCGCTGCCGACGGGCTCGAGCTCGATGGCATCCTGACGCTGCCGCCCGATCGCGAAGCAAAGAACCTGCCGCTGGTGATGCTGCCGCACGGCGGCCCCCACGCCTACGACGAGGAAGCATTCGACTGGTGGGCGCAGGCCTTCGCCTCGCGCGGCTACGCGGTGTTCCAGCCGAACTTCCGCGGCTCGACCAATCGCGACAGCGCATTCGTCCGCGCCGGTTATGGCGAATGGGGCCGCAAGATGCAGACCGACATCTCGGACGGACTCGCCGCGCTCGTGAGCAAGGGGATCGTCGATCCGCAGCGGGCGTGCATCGTCGGCGCGAGCTACGGCGGCTACGCGGCGCTCGCCGGCGTGACGCTGCAGCAGGGGCTGTACCGCTGCTCGGTCGCGGTGGCCGGGGTCAGCGATCTGTCGCTGATGTACCGGACCGATTATCGCGAGAGCGGCCAGGCCGGGCTGCTGCGGCGCTCGCTGCTCGAGGAGCTCGGCCCGCGCAGCGGCTTCGAGGCCGCCTCGCCGCGCCGATTCGCCGCCCAGGCTGACGCTCCGATCCTGCTGATCCACGGCCGCGAGGACACCGTGGTGCCCTACGAGCAAAGCGCCAAGATGGCCGACGCGCTCAAGGATGCGGGCAAGCCCTATCGCCTGATCGACCTCGGCGAGGAAGACCACTGGCTGTCGCGCAGCGCGACGCGGATGCAGATGCTCGAAGCGACGATGGCGTTCGTGCAGGAGCACAACCCGGCGGATTGAGCGATCGGCCAGGTGAGCCTTGCCCAGCTCGCGCCCGCGCCCGCCCCGTCGCTAACCCGCGCGACTGCCCTTGAGGTCGAACTCACCGAACTGCGAAGCGACCTTGCCGGTCAGCACGTTGCCTTCGACGGTGCCCGCATAGTTGAGCTCGATCTGACCCTGCTCGATCCCCACCGTGCGCTTGAAGCCAAAGCTGTTGCCCTCGATCGTGATGCCCGAAATGGTCTCGTCGAGAGGGTCGGCGCCCGGGGCATTCTTGAAGCTGACGGTGTAGCCACCCCCCGCCGATACGATCGTCATGATTGCCTTGCGCTCTCCGATTGGCGTCGTCATCGTCAGGTCCCAGCTGCCCACGGCAGGCGACGCCTGCGCGGCGGCCGGGCCGCTGGGCGTCGCCGTTGACGCCAGCGCCACCGCGACAAGAAGTGGCCGAAAACCAATCGACATGCCTTTAGCTCCCCCAAGACCCGGGAGCGGCATGGCGCGATTTCCGGGTCCTGGCAACCGGGCGATTCAGGCGATCCCGGCGCTCTCCAGCGCCGCATCGACCGCCTTGCGCCCCGCCTCGCCGCACGGGGCGATCGGCAGGCGGGTCTCGGCGCCCAGCCAATCGTGCAATTTGGCCAGCGCGTACTTGGTCGGCGAGGGGCTGGCGTCGGAGAACAGCGCCTTGTGCAGCGGGAACAGCCTCTCGTTGAGCACGCGCGCGGTGTCGTAGTCGCCCGCCGCGGCCGCGGCGTGGAATTCGGCGCACAGCCGCGGCGCGACGTTGGCCGTCACCGAGATGCAGCCCACCTGCCCCAGCACGTAGCCGGCGAGCGCCAGCGGATCGTCGCCCGAAAGCTGGCAGAACTCGGGCCCGGCGCCCACACGCTGCGTCACCACGCGCTGCAGGTCGCCGCTCGCATCCTTGATCCCGACGATCCTGCCGGGAAAGCGCCGCGCGAGCTCGATCACCGTCGCCGGCAGCATGTCGGTCACCGTGCGCCCGGGCACGTTGTACAGCACGATCGGCAGGTCGCAGCTCTCGGCGAGGAACGAGAAGTGCGCCAGCAACCCGTCCTGGCTCGGGCGGTTGTAGTACGGCGCGACCATCAGCGCCGCGTCGGCGCCGAGGTCGCGCGCCACTTCCATGTGCCACAGCGCGGTGCGGGTATCGTTGCTGCCGCAGCCCGCGATCACCGGCACGCGGCCCGCAGCCTGCGCGACGCACCAGCCGATCGCCTTGTGATGCTCGTCGTTGTCGAGCGTGGCGCTCTCGCCGGTCGTGCCGCACGGCACCAGCGCCGAGGATCCTTCCGCGATCTGCCAGTCGACGAACCGGCGGAACGCGGCCTCGTCCAACGCTCCGTCGCGAAAAGGAGTCACCAGGGCTGGAATCGAGCCAAAGAACATTTGCGTCGCTCCCGCGATACCGTAACCGTCGGGCCCAATCGTTCATCGATCCCCGTTCACCGCCTGATAAGGAGCAGGCCGCCACGATGTCCAGCATGGTTCGTGCTCCGCTCATCGCCACCCTGCTCGTTTCCGCCGTCGCCCTCCCCGTCCCTGCGTTCGCGCAATGGGCGCAAGGGCGCGACAGCCTGGTTGCGCAGCAGCCCTCGGGTCAGGCCGCGTTCGCGGTCAGCCGCTGGGAGCAGCTCAACGCGAGCCCGAACTTCACGTTCGAGGACTATGCGGGCTTCCTGCTGAGCTATCCCGGGTTCCCCGATCAGGACGTGCTGCGCGGCTACGCCGAGGCGCGCCTCGCCGACCAGTACGTCGCCGCCGACCAACTCGTCGCGTTCTTCGACCGCTATCCGCCGCTGACCAACCCGGGCCGCGCGCAATACGCGCTGGCGCT
>DATDLP010000111.1:0-3607 GCA_036519255.1 Croceibacterium sp. | reverse complement strand
ACCACGGCTGCGGACTCGGCGAGCTCGGCGAGGTCGGCGTAGGTGACGGTCGGGGCGGCGGGCGCGGGCACCTGAGTCTGCGCCGCGCCGGGCGCCACAGCAAGCAGCAGCACCGCGAGCGCGCCCAGCCGGGCGGACGCTCTTGCCGGTTTCGTCTCAGCCATCGCTTCGTCTCCTTGCGCCTGCGAATGCACGATCCGCGGCTCCGCCTGCAAGTGTGTTCCAGACCGGGACCCGTGAATCGCCGCTTAACCGACAAAGCGTTTGCCCAAGTCCTACTTCGCGGTTAAGGCTCCCGCCAATCGGACCCCCAGACCATAAGAATACGGGGTTCGTGGGCTCTGCCGGAGGTCTTCCGGATCGGCACGTCGCGGCCGGACTGGGCCTCAGGGCGGAACAAGTTTCGGGGGGCTGTCGGAATCCAAGCCGGCAGCCCTCATCGGTGCCGGGCTCGCGCCCGGCGTACTTTGAACGGAGTGAAGGGACTGGATGGCTTACGCTGACCAACAAATGAGCGGCAGTCGCGTGATTGCGATTGTCATCGTTGCCCTGATCCACGTTGCTCTCGGCTATGCGCTCGTGACCGGCCTTGCCTATTCGGCGATCAAGAAGGCAGTCGAACGCGTAACCACCGTGGATATCGAGGAGCCACCGCCGCCTGAAGAGGAGCCGCCGCCGCCGCCGCCGGACGATATAACGCCGCCGCCGCCGGTCGTCGTGCCGCCTTCGCCTCTTCCGCCGCTGCCCAGCGAGAACACGCTGCGCGACACGGTGGACACCCCGCCGCCGCCGCAACCGCCGCAGCCGCGCCCCGCTCCGCCGGCTCCGCCGGCTCCCCCGCCGCCACCGTCCAAGGCGCGCGCCGCCACGGCGGACGGTCAGAACCGCTGGGCCGCTCGCATCCAGGAGAACTATCCTGCCCGCGCGATCCGCGACGAGACCGAGGGTACCGTGGGCGTGCGCGTGACGATCGGCCCGAACGGCCGGGTCACCGCGTGCTCGGTGACCGGGTCGAGCGGATCCCCCGTGCTCGACGACGCGGCCTGCGACGGCATGACGCGGTATGCTCGTTACAACCCCGCGCTCGACGATGCCGGGAACCCGACCACCGGCTCGGCCAACACCCGCATCG
Source organism: Croceibacterium sp. (assembly GCA_036519255.1). GTDB lineage: Bacteria > Pseudomonadota > Alphaproteobacteria > Sphingomonadales > Sphingomonadaceae > Croceibacterium_A. Next base: position 2,475 of record DATDLP010000111.1, on the reverse strand, counting down.
TCTACCAGCTCGGCAGATAGTTTTGCTTTCCCGATATTTCCGAAGAGAGGACTACCCGCATGCTTATTGAACTTCTTGCCGCCGCCGGCGGCGAAGTGGCCCCCGAGAACAAGTTCGGCTTCACCGAGGCGATGGAACAGGGCGGCGTGATCGCCTGGACCATCCTCGGCGTGCTCGTGATCATGTCCGTGGGCTCGTTCTATATCCTGATCACCAAGCTGCTCGAGCAGAACAAGATCATGAGCCAGTACAAGACCATTCGCGGCGGCGCCTTCTGGAAGGCCAACTCGCTCAGCGAAGGCGCTTCGAAGCTCGACAAGAACAGCGCCTGGCGTCAGCTGGTCGACGACGGCCTCGCCGCCGAGGCGCAGCACTCGAAGATGACCGACACGCTCGAGGCGCATGACTGGATGCACGGCTCGCTCGCGCGATCGGAAGCTTCGATCAACGCCCGCCTCGCCGGCGGCCTGCCGTTCCTCGCCACCGTCGGCGCGACCGCGCCGTTCGTCGGCCTGCTCGGCACCGTCATCGGCATCTACCGGGCGATGATCAACATCGCGATCGACGGTTCGGCCCAGATCGACAAGGTAGCGGGTCCGGTCGGTGAAGCGCTGATCATGACCGCCATCGGCCTGCTCGTCGCGGTGCCGGCGGTGCTCGCCTACAACTGGCTGCAGAGCCGCAACCGGCGCATCGCCGAGCTGCTCAGCGGTTTCTCGACCGACGTCCTCGCCAACATCACCTCGCGCGGCGCGGTGAAGCCGGTGACCGTGACGGCTTCGGCTGCCCCCCGTCCGGCGGCTGCTGCGGCCACGACGGCCCCCAAGGCCTGAACGCGGCAGAGGAAGTGCGAAGGGCGGGCCATCGGCATGCGGGCCACCCGCCCTTCAACCTGATAGCGAGATAGGACGATAGCGATGGCAATTTCGACAGGCGGCGGTAGCGAAACGCCGATGTCCGACATCAACACCACGCCACTCGTGGACGTGATGCTGGTGATGCTGATCATCTTCATCATTGCGGTGCCGGTCGCCATGCAGACGATCGAGGACCTCGAGATTCCGGTGTTCGTGTCCTCGGAATCGGAGAACAAGGTCGAGAACCTGCTGATCACCGTCAGCACGACCGACGCGAACGGGCTCGATCCCGCGCTCACCGATACCGCCTACAGCGGCGCCAGCCGCAACGGCGAATGCCGGGTCTACATCAACAACACCACGCCGGTCGATTCGACCGAGCTCTACGACCAGGCGTTCAACCGGCTCGACGCGATCGTGCAGCGCGCCGGCGGCGCCGATGCCTTGAGGGCCGAGCCGGACTTGATCCCGCAGGTGCACATCCGCGCCGACGTCAACACGCCGTGGCGGTGCGTCGCAGGCGCGATCCACAACCTCCAGGCGGCCGCCTATCCGACCGTCGGTTTCATCTCCAACCCCGTCTCGCCGAACAACTGAGCCGGGTGCCAGGTATCAAGGAGTAGTTTCCCATGGCTATGTCAGGCGGCCGGGACGACGGTGCCCCGATGATGGAAATGAACATGACGCCGTTGATCGACGTCCTGCTCGTGCTGCTCATCGTGTTCATCATGTCGATCCCGGTTGCGACCCACTCGGTCGATATCGACCTGCCGCAACCATCGCCGCCCACGGACGTTCCGATCGATCCGGTCAAGAACAAGATCATGTTGACCGAGCGTAACGAGATCCTGTGGAATGGCGCTCCGATCGATCAGAACGAGCTGTCGTACAACCTGCAGCAATCGATGCGCCTGGCGGTCGAGCCCGAGCTGCAGTTCGAGCCCGAGGCGAACGCGAGCTACGACCTGTCGGCCAAGGTGCTCAACATGATCAAGCAATCGGGCGTGACGAAGTTCGGCTTCGTCGGCAACGAGAAATACCGCGTATTCGGCCGCGCCGGCAGCTAGCCGGCAGCACCCAATCACGGACGGGAAAGGGGCGGAGCGATCCGCCCCTTTTTTGTACCCATGGCACAGAGCATGCTCCCTTGCTCTTCGCGCCTTTCTGTGATGTTATATCCTTCTACCAGAAGGAGCGCGCCATGGCCTTTGCATCCGCCTCTTCCGCCCAGGAGCCGCTTAGCGAGATCAATACCACCCCGTTGATCGACGTGTTGCTGGTGCTGCTCATCGTGCTGGTCATGGCGGTGCCGCTGGCGACCAACTCGCTCGAGGTCGATCTGCCCGGGCCGGTCCCGCCGATCGAGAATCAGCCGCTCCCCGTGCGCAACCTGCTGGCGATCGAGACCGACGGCGACTTGCTGTGGAACGGCCGCGCGATCGACGAGCGCGAGCTGGCGGTCCAGCTTGCGCTGGTGCGCGCGATGGCTCCCGAGCCCGAAGTGCAGTTCCGTCCAGAGGCCGACGCCAGCTACGCGCGCTCGACCGAGGTGCTGCTGATCGTCAAGCGGTCGCGGATCACGAAGTTCGGCTTCGTCGGCAACGAGCAGTACCGGACC
>DATDLP010000110.1:0-6415 GCA_036519255.1 Croceibacterium sp. | reverse complement strand
GAACCGGTCGGGCCCGAGCTGCGCGACCAGCGCGCCGCCGACCGTCGCGTCCTTCAGCGGATGCGCGTCGCGCTCGATCCAGGTCCAGTCGTCTTCGCCGAACGCCCAGCGGGCAAATTGCGCGGTGAGCTTCCAGCGGCCGAGGGTCGTTTCGCGGTCGGCTCCGTCGGCCCCGCGGGCGACGCCCCAGGTCGGACTGTCGCTGGCGATACGCGACCAGTCGCGCGTCGCCGGGCCGAGCAGGCGGTTGGGTGCGGCGAACGCCTCGAGCGTCGCGTCGTCGAGCGCCTTCGCGCCGAGCGGGTAGTTCGAGTAGCCGGTGCCGTCGATGCCGAACGGGGTGAACATCACCGTCCCACGGCCGAGCGCGGGCCAGACGAAGCGCGCGTACTCGGCGGCGTTGCCGATCTCGGGCACCATGAGCGGGCCCGGGTCGGCGTAGCGCTCGAGGAACTTCTCCACCGCCGCCGGGTCGCGAGTGTAGATGTCGGGGGCGAAGGCGTCGATGTGCGGGGCGGCAGCGCGCCACACCGGCAGCGCGTTCCAGTTGGGCCCGCCCGAGGGGCCGACGTCGCCCTGCTCGTCGCTGAAGGCGTTGCCGAGCGCGGCGTTGACGTACAGCGGCAGGTCCCACTCGCGCTTGCCGGCGGCAGCGATCTGGTCGACGTAGCGCGCGAGGTGCCAAGTGGTGAAGAACTGCTCCGCGCGCGGCCCGAACGCCTCGGTCCACGGCTTGCGCGCCACCCCGAGCGCGCGCGCCAGTTCGGCCGGGATCGGCTCGGCGAATAGTTGCGCCGGCTCCGCCGCGTGGTCGCGCGCGAGGTTGTAGCTGCCGGCCTCGTTCTCGACTTGGACCATGATCGCGGTGTGCTGCGGGTCGCGCTCGCGCAAGTGCGCCATCAGTTGGGCGAAGGCGCGCGCGTCGGCCGCGAGCGTTTCCGCGCCGTGCGGGCTGAGCACGTAGTGCGCGCCACCGTCGGGCCGGCGCATGCGCGGGAACCGCGTGCCGTCGGTCTTGACCCAGCCCGGGGCATAGCTCGCGCCGGTGTTCTTCCAGGTGGCGAACCACAGCAGCACCAGTCGCTTGTCGCGCGCGCGGGCCTGCTCGAGCAGCGTGTCGACGAAGCCGAAATCGAACGCGCCCTCGACCGGCTCGATCTGCTCCCACGCCACCGGCATCAGCAGCGTGTTGGCGCCGATCCGCTCGACCAGGGGCCAGACCTGATCGAGCACGGCCGGATAGTTCGACGAGTTGTTCGCCTGCGCGCCAAGCACCAGGAACGGCGCGCCGTCGACGATCAGCGCGGGCTTCGCCTCGCCGCGGGCGAAGTGCGGCGCTTGCGCCGCCGCCGGTGCCGCCATCGCGAGCAAAGCGCCGGAAAGCACGGCAAGAACGGCCCGCAGCCTCACGTCCCTCTCCTATGTTTGCGCTAACATGACAAAGCTGCGATGGTTTGCCTAGCCGTCAGGATAATCGTGAGCCGGCGGCTGGGAAGAGGATGCGGCGCAGGGATTTTCTCGGCCTGGCGAGCCTGGCGGCATTGCCCGCGCCGCTGCGCGCGCAGACGCCTGCGATGCGGTGGCCGTCGGCCGAGTCGATCCTCGACCGATTCGCCGTCCCCGATTGGTACCGCGACGCCAAGCTGGGCTTGTGGGCCCACTGGGGCCCGCAATGCGCGCCCGAGGCGGGCGACTGGTACGGACGCCAGCTCTACCTCGAGGACCATCCGCAAGCCGCGGTGCACCGCCGGCTCTACGGCCATCCGGCCGACCGCGGCTTCATCGACGTGATCGCCGGTTGGCGCGCAGAGAAGTGGGACCCGGCCGCGATCGTCGCGGCGTTCAAGCAGGCCGGCGCGCGCTTCATCGTCGCGATGGCGTGCCACCACGACAACTTCGACCTGTTCGCCAGCTCGCACCACCCGTGGAATTCGACCCGGCTCGGCCCGCGCCGCGACATCGTCGGGGAGTGGGAGGCGGCCGTGCGCGCAGCGGGCCTGCGGTTCGGCGTCTCGAACCACGCGAGCCATGCGTGGCACTGGTGGCAGACCGCCTACGGCTACGACACCCGCGGCCCGCGCATGGGCGAGCGCTACGACGCGTGGCGCCTGACGGCGGCCGATGGAGCGGGCACCGCGTGGGACGGGCTCGACCCGCAGCAGCTCTACACCGGCCGCTGGATGGTCCCGCCCGACGGGCTCGACTCGCCCGACGCGATGCGGGCCTGGCACGAGGCGAATTCCGGCCAGTGGACCGAGGCGATGCCGCCCGACGGCGGTGGATGGGCGGCGAACTGGCTCGAGCGGCAGGCCGAGCTCGTCGAGCGCTACCAGCCCGATTTCCTTTACCAGGACGGCTACAGCCTTCCGTTCGGCGTGTTCGGGAAGGCGGCGCAGGAGCAGTTCTACCGCGTGGCGATGCAGCGCACCGGCGAGTTCTCGGGCGTGATGACGGCCGGCTTCACCGAAGGGCAGAAGACCGTGCTCAATCTCGAGCGCCGCGCCGCCGATGCGATTCGCGAGGAGCCGTGGCAGACCGCGACCTGCATCGGCGACTGGCACTACAACCGCGCCCGCTTCACCGACCGGAGCTATGTCCCCGCGGTGGACGTGATCCGCCAGCTGGCCGACGTGGTCTCGAAGAACGGCACGCTGCTCCTCTCGATCCCGGTGCGCGGCGAGGGCACGCTCGACAGCCAGGAGCTGGCGATTCTCGACACGCTCGGCCGCTGGATGGCGCGCGAGGGCGAGGCAGCGATCTACGGCTCGCGGCCATGGCGCCGCTTTGGCGAGGAGGGCGTGCGCTTCACGGTCAACCGGGGGCGGCTGTTTGCGCTGCTGCTCGATCCGCAGCCCGGTGTGCTGCGACTCGCGGCGCTCGGGCGGACGGCCACCGGCGGCGCGTCGGTCGCGCGGGTCGAGCGGGTGGGCGGCGGTCCGCTGCCGTTCGTGCAGCGCGACGCTGCGCTCGAAGTGACTTTGGACGAGCAGGATGTGCGCGGGCCGGTTCCGGTGCTCGCACTGGCAGGAGAAGGATTGGCATGATCAGAGCAATAGTCGCCGGTGCGCTGCTGGCGGCCGCGTCACCCGCGTGGGCCCAACCAGCCCCCGTGCCCGCAGGCACCCCGGTCGCCTGCCACGGTGCGCTATCGGTCAAGGACGGGCAGATCGTCGGCCAGCATGGCGAGCCGGTCACCTTGCGCGGCATGAGCCTCTTCTGGTCGCAATGGGGACAGCACTACTACTCGGCCGAGACGGTCGCTTGGCTCGCGCGTGACTGGCGGGTCGACGTGGTCCGCGCGGCAATCGCCGCGGAGGGCAACTACAGCGCCCGCCAGCACTTCGATCGCGAGTTCGCCAAGGCCAGCACGGTGATCGACGCGGCGGTCGCCAACGGCCTCTACGTGGTGGTCGACTGGCACGCGCACCGTAACCACCCCGACGAAGCCGAACGCTTTCTCACCGCGATCGCGCGCAAGTACGGCCACTTGCCCAACCTGATCTACGAGGATTTCAACGAGCCGCTGCGCGACGGCGTCGACTGGTCGCGCGACGTGAAACCGTACCACGAGCGCGTGCTCGGGGCGATTCGCGCGATCGATCCCGACAACCTGATGATCGCCGGCAGCCCGAGCTGGAGCCAGGACGTCGACGTGGCCGCGCAGGATCCGCTGCCGTTCACCAACCTTGCCTACACACTGCACTACTACGCCGGCACGCATAAGCAGGAGCTGCGCGACAAGGCCGACACCGCGCGTGCCAAAGGACTCGCGCTGCTGATCACCGAGTTCGGCGTGGTCAACGCCGACGGCGATGGCCCGATCGCGCGCGAAGAAAGCGAGCGCTGGTGGGGCTGGGCCGAGCAGCACAAGATCGGCTGGATGGCCTGGTCGATCGGTGACCGCGACGAGGGCAGCGCGGCGCTCAAGCCGGGGACAGCTGCGGCCAACTGGGCCGAGTCGGACTTGACCGAAGGCGGCAAGCTGCTGAGACAGAAATTGCGTGACGCGGCAGGCCGGAATCCCGCTTGCCACGCGTCCACGACCGATTTACGTTAGCGGTAACATTCGGGAGCAAGCCGCGACACAGCGGCGGCCAGGGAGGGATAGGGATGAACGCACCCACGCGCACCAGCGTGAATACCGGGCTGATCAGCCTGATCGTCGCGGTGGCGACGATCGGTGGTCTGCTGTTCGGCTACGACAGCGGCGCGGTCAACGGCACGCAGGACGGCCTCAGGACCGAGTTCGGCCTCAGCGACGCGAGTCTCGGCTTCACCGTCGGTTCGCTGCTGATCGGCTGCGCAGTCGGCGCGTTCTTCGCCGGGCGGCTCGCCGACGTGATCGGCCGGCGCATGGTCATGGTGCTGGCGGCGGTCCTGTTCGTGGTCGGCGCGCTGATCCAGGGCCTGACCGGGGTGCACGAGATCTTCGTCGCCGCGCGCTTCGCCGGCGGCATGGCGGTTGGCGCGGCCTCGGTGCTCTCGCCGTTGTACATCTCGGAGATGGCTCCGGCCAACGTTCGCGGCCGGCTCACCACGGTGCAGCAGGTGATGATCATCTCGGGCCTGACGCTCGCGTTCGTGGTCAACTACTTCCTTGCCCAGTCGGCCGGCAGCTCGCTCGGCGAGGTCGGTGGGCGGGAGGCGTGGCGCTGGATGTACCTCGCGCAGGCGGTGCCCGCGGCGGTGTTCCTCGTCGCGCTGTTGCTGATTCCCGAGAGCCCGCGCTACCTCGTCAGCCGCGGCCGCGACGATCAGGCGCGCAAGGTGCTGACCAGCCTGTTCGGACCCGACGAGGCCGAGCGCAAGATCGGCGAGATCCGCGCCAGCTTCTCGGCCGACCACCGCCCGAGCTTCCGCGACGTCGCGGCGCCGGGCACGATTTTCCGCCCGATCGTGTGGGCCGGGATCATGCTGGCGACGTTCCAGCAGTTCGTCGGCATCAACATCATCTTCTACTACGGCGAGACGCTGTGGAAGCTCGCCGGCGTGTCCGAGGAAGTCGCGCTCGAGCGCAACATCGTCTCGGGCCTCGTCTCGATCGCCGCGGTGTTCCTCGCGCTGATCGTGATCGACAAGATCGGCCGCAAGCCGCTGCTGCTGATCGGCTCGGTCGGCATGGCGGTCACGCTCGGGGCGATGACCTGGGCGTTCAACACCGGCGGGCTCGACGAAGCGGGCAACCTCCAGCTCGATCCGAGCACCGGCATGATCGCCCTCGTCGCCGCCAACCTCTACGTGATCTTCTTCAACATGAGCTGGGGCCCGGTGATGTGGGTCATGCTCGGCGAGATGTTCCCCAACCAGATGCGCGGCTCCGCGCTGGCGGTCTGCGGCCTCGCGCAGTGGGGTGCGAACTACGCGGTGGTGCAGAGCTTCCCGCTGATGTCGTCGCCCGACGGCCTCGGCCTCGCCGGGACCTATCTGTTCTACACGATCAGCGCGGTGATCAGCATCTGGCTGGTCAAGAAGTTCATCAACGAGACCAAGGGCAAGGAGCTCGAGGAGATGGAAGGCTGATCCATCCATCGGGGGTTGGACGGATCGCCTTCGGCCGGGGCGGGCTTGCCCGCTCCGGCTTTGCTCTTTTAGGCTGCATGCATGAACGCTGACACCGCAAAGCCCGTGCGCGTCGTCGTCCTCGGCGGCGGCACGGCCGGCTGGATGAGCGCCGCGGCGCTGCAGAAGCTGCTTGGCGGGCTGGTCGAGGTCACGCTGGTCGAAAGCGAGGACATCGGCATCGTCGGCGTCGGCGAGGCGACGCTGCCGCACATCCGCGGCTTCGTCGAGCGGCTCGGGATCGACGAGGCGGCGTTCATCAAGGCGACCCACGCGACCTACCAGCTCGGCATCGACTTCCGCGACTTCGGCCGCATCGGCGAGACTTACGTCCATCCGTTCGGCAGCTTCGGCGAGGAAGTCGCCGGGGTCGGCTTCCACCACTACTGGCTCGAGATGCAGCGCCAGGGCCTGGCCGCACCGATCGGCGCCTATTCACTCGCGGTCGAGGCGTCGCTCGCCAACAAGTTCAAGCCGCCGGCCGAGGACCAGAGCCTCGCCTCCACTTACGGCTACGCCTACCAGTTCGACGCCACGCTGTTCGGCCCGTTCATGCGCGAGTTCGCGCTTGGCATCGGGGTCACCCGCGTCGAGGGCAAAGTCGTCGAGGTCCGCCAGGATCCGGCCAGCGGTGACGTCACCACGCTCGTGCTCGACGACGGCCGCACGCTCGACGGCGACCTGTTCGTCGACTGCTCGGGCTTCCGCTCGCTGATGCTCGGCGGCGCGCTGGGCGAGGCGTGGGAGGACTGGTCGCCCTGGCTCCCGTGCGACCGCGCCGCGGCGATGCCGTGCAGGCACGTGACCGACGAGATCGAGCCGTTCACCCGCGCCACCGCGCGACCCGCCGGCTGGC
>DATDLP010000109.1:0-10988 GCA_036519255.1 Croceibacterium sp. | reverse complement strand
GCCCGTCGGCGGCACCACCGGCGCAGGCGGAACCGGGCAAGCGGCCGTCACGAGCACGGTGCTGCCGTCGGGACAGCTGCGTGTCTGCGGCGGGGGCGGGGGCGGAGGTGCCGGCGTCGGCGGCGGGGGAGCAGCCCGCGGAGGCGGCGGCGGAGGCGGAGCCGAGCCGCCGAAGTTGAACACCAGGCTGGCCAGCACCGAGTGCGAGCTGAAGTCGGTCTCGAACCGGTCGTCTCCCGGGCTGACCATGTTCAGGTTCTCGATGTTGAAGAACCGGTACTTGAGCCCGAGGTCGACGTTGTCGCTGACCGGGAACCGCATGCCGGCGATCGCCTGCCAGGCCCAGCTGTTGTCGGAATCGTCGACAAACGGCGCCGGTCCGCCGACCGCGTCGCCTTCGAGGTCGACCCAGGCCCATCCGAGGCCGCCGCCGGCGTAGAACTGCGCGCCGTCGTCAGGCCCGAGGTCGACGAGGCCGTTCACCATCGCGCTCATGATGCCGAGGTTGCCGTCGACATCGAAGCCCGACTCGACCGCTGGGGTCGCGGGATTGAGATCGAACCCGGGCGCATCGACACGATCGACGTCGGCCGTCTTGTAGCCGAGCTCGCCTTCGAGCCGGAAGCCGCCGAAATCGTACCCGAGGATACCGTCGACATCCCAACCCATATCGGTGTCGGCCACGATCAGGTTGCGCTCGCTGTCGTCGATGTCGTCATCGCCGTCGGCATCGAAATCGACGTCGAGGCCGCCGGGGAACAGGACGCCCCCTTCGACGCCACCGTACATCTGGTCGTCGCGAGCGATCGCCGTAGTGGCGAGCATGCTTGTCGCGAGGACAAGTCCTGTAAATGCCTTACGCATAAGTACTCCATTTCCGATCTTGGCTGCCGCCGGGCCCGCCAATCGGCTCCCGTCGGCTGTCCGATAGACCGCCGCCGAGGGGTGAAGTTCCGCGCCTGAGGGCCGATGGGCGGGCCGCTGTTGCGTGCAAACAACAATGTAGATTAGGAAAGATCGCCCCCGTCGGCGAGCCGTGCCTACTTCGCGCCCAGCGCCAGCGCCGCCGCCCCGCCGCCATCGCGACCGTAGGGGTCGGGGCCGAGCGCGATCCTCCCGCCCGCCGGCTGCGCGGTCAGGTAGGTGATGTATATCGGCACCGGTTGCGCCAGCGGCGTGATCTGTTCGGCGCCCGACGCCGCCGGGAGCGCGCCGCCGAGCAGCCAGCGCCCGAGCCGCTCGGCATCCTCGAGCCGCACGCAGCCGTTGCTGAACTGGCGGGCGTCCTCGCGCAGCAGGTCCTTGTCGGGCGTGTCGTGCAGGTAGATGCCGAGCGGGTTGGGGAACTCGTACTTGACCTTGCCCATCGCGTTGGCGCCGCCAGGCCGCTGGCGCACGCGCAGCTCGAGCGTGCCCCGCTGCACCTGGCGCCAGTCGACGCGGCGCGGATCGATCGGCTGCGCGTCGCTTTCCCACCCGGAGAGGACCTCGTAGCCGCGCGCGCGCAGGTAGCCGGCCCCTTCGGCCAGCACTCCGGCCGCGATCCGCCCGCCCACGAGGTCGGTCGGCACGTTCCAGTACGGGTTGAGCACTGCGTAGCGGATGTAGCCCGACATCATCGGCGTCTGCGTATCGGGCTTGCCGACGACGACCCGCATCGAATCGACCACGCGGTCGCCTTCGTACATCAGCAGCCGGGCGTTCGCGGCGTCGATCACCACGTGGCGCGGCCATGGCGGCGCCGGAATGGCGCGGATCCGCTGCAGGTTGGCGACCAGCGCACGCTTCTCGGCCGCGCCCTGCGCGCCTTCGAGCGTCGCCTGCCGCAGCGGCGCATAGAGCGGGTGCATCCATCGCATCCGGGTCAGGTATTCGCCGAGCGAGGTCGCCGCGGCCGCCTGCTCGAGCGTGGTGCGCACGCCCGGCACGACCGGCCGCAGCACCTCGTGCTCGTAGATCATCGCCGGATCGCCATCCTCGCGCATCGCCGCGACGTAAGCGGCGAGCGTGCCCGACAAGGCGAGCTCGGCGCGCACGAGGTCGCCTTGCGCGCCGCTGCGTGCGGCCGCGATCGCCGCCGCGAGCCGCTCGACCTCGAGCGAGCGCGGCTCGATGCCGTCGTAGTCGGCAGTGCGGACGAGCTGCAGCAGCGTCGCGGCCGCCGGGTCGAGCCGGCCGTCGCGCGTGATCCACAGCGGCTGCTCCGCATAGGTGTAATAGCTGCGCAGCTCGCCGTCGGCCTGCTCGGTCAGCGCAGCGCGCAGTTCGGCGTTCGCCGGCGCTGCCGCGACGGGCGCTGCCCCGAACAGTAACGCGGGCGCGAGCCAGCGCCACAAGCTCCCGTGCAAGTGGTTCCGCATGCCGGACTCAACTGGAGTCGGGGCGCGCGGTTCCGCAGCCTGTTACGGCAGGCCCGCCGCCGCTCCGCGCCGCTCGGCCCGCGAGGCGTTGATGTGGTTGCGCAGCGAGACGTTGCCCTCGTGGCACGCGTACTCGAACATCTGGTAGCTCTCGTCGCGCGTCCACGTCACCCGCGCGGTCCACGGGGCGGTGAAGACGGGCGGATCGGAATAGCTCAGCTCGTAGACGAGCGAGTTATCGCCGGTGCGCGTGAAGCGCTCGACCGCCCTGGCCTGCTCGCTGACCGGGATCGCGTTGTTCGACTGCACGCCGGTGGCGACGTTGAGCGGCGAGGCCGCGCGGCGCCAGACGTCGCGCGTCGCGCCGTCGCCCGTCTTGATCCGCGTGGTCTCGACAACCAGCGTGTCACCCTCCCAGTGGCCGAGACTGCTGCCCATCCACGATTCGACGGCTGCGGGCCGATGCTCGCTGCGCGCCAGCGGGATGATCCGGTCGCCGAGCATCTCGAAGTGGATCACCACGAAACCCGGCGCCTGGAAGATTCGCACGCCGTTGTTGTAGCGGAACGGCAGCATCGAGGCCGGGAAGCCGCGCGTGATGCAGCGGTCCCAGGTGTCGAAGTCGTCGATCCAGTCGTAAGTCCGCCCTTCGGTGAACCAGCTCGTCCGCCCGGCCGCGCGCAGCGCCTCGGCCTCGGGGGTCAGCGGCGGCAGCTTGCCGTCCGCCGGGCCGACCAGCATCGAGCTGCGCCGCGCGAACGGCTCGGCCAGCATCCAGGCTTCGAGGCCCTGCGTTCCGCGCGAGCTTTCCTCCGAGAAGGCCGCGTCCGAGCGCCGCGCCGCCTCGAGCCGCGCGGCGAATTCCTCGTCGGTCAGCCAGAACCGGTCGCCCAACTGCTCGGGCCGCGACAGCGCGATGCGCCCGGCGGCGATCCGGTCGAGCGTGTAGACCGCGCGCAAGTCGGGATCGCCCCACTCGGTCCGCGCGGGCGCATGGTCGGTCGGCACCGGGGGCATCGCGGTGAGGTCGGCGGGCACCGGCTGCGCCGCGGTGGCAGCCGGCATCAGCAAGACCGCGGCAGTGAGCAGGCGGAGCGCGCTCACGCAGCGAGGCCGAGCAGCACTTGCGCGGTCAGCTCGGGCCGGTTCTGCATCACGAAGTGGTCGCAGTCGGTCTCGTGGTAGTCCCAACCGAGGGCCCTGGCCTTCTCGGCGAACCGCGGGAACGGCGTCTGCTCGTAGCCGGTGGCGAAGATGTAGGCCTTGCGCGGGATCGCCGCTTCGGCGCCGCTGAGCGTGACTGCCTCGAGCAGCGTGAGCAGCGGATGATAGCCGACCACGCCCGGAACCACCGCGAAGTCAATCGAGCCGATCGGATCGACGTAGCCGGGCTTGGTTTTCTGGGTGTCGATGTACCAGTTGTGCTCGAACGCGCCGGTCACGTCCCACAGGCTCTCGCCGTCGCCGGGCAGGAACGCGTCGATGTAGGCGATCGCGTCGATCCGCGCGCCGAGGCGGGCCGCAACGCCGGTGATCACCATCCCGCCGTACGAATGCCCGGCGAGCACGAAGCGGTCGAACCCGGCCGCCTCGACCTGCTGGCAGACGTCGTCGATGTGGTCGCTGAGCGTGATCCCGGGGTGCAGCTCGCCCTGCCGCGAGCCGAGCCCGCGCAGCGTGCAGGCGAGCACCCTGTGCCCCGCCGCTTCGAGATCGCGCTTCGTCAGGTTGTAGCTCTGGTTGCCGCCCCAGGCGCCATGGACCAGCACGTAGTTTGCCATCTTGCTCTCTCCCGGATCAGTTCAGGCAGTAGGCAGCAGGCAGCAGGATCGTGCAGCCAACCCCCGTCCCGCATCCCCCCTACTGCCTACTGCCTACTGCCTGCCACGCGTGCCGCGGCTGCCACAAAAGGAAATGGCCCATGAACCGTCGCCGGTCCATGGGCCATCCTTTAGCCGGAGCCCCGGGTTTGGGGGGAGGTGGGGCCCCGTCTAGCTTGTTGGGTCAGCTTACGCGTCGACCAGCTTGCGCGACGAGCGCCAGCCGCCCTGGTAGGTGTCGCCAGCCATCGAGCTGTACGGCACCGGCGAGACGACCGCGCGGACCTTGAGCTGCTTGTGCGGCTCGACCGTGGTCTTGCTGGTGCCGCCGTTCTCCTCGCCCCACAGCACGTGGAGCTCGGTGCCGAGCGGGATCTCGTGATCGACGGTGCCGAGCGAGAGCGCCTTCTTCTCGTTGAACGAGTAGCCGGTGAACAGCGACAGGCCGACATTGTTGCCGTCGGCGTCGAGCACCGCGTCGTAGTTCGAGTTGGCGTAGTTCGCGAGCGGCAGGTCGAAGAACTTGTACTGCTCGCCCTCGGGCTCGAACAGCGAGGAGACGATCTTCTGGATGTCTTCCTTGTTCCACTCGAGGGTGACCTTCTTGCGCTGGGCAGCCGGGTCGACCTTCTTGAGCGCGTCGGCGCCGATGAAGTCGTGGTCGAACTTCACGAACGGGCCGTAGCCGAGCTCCCACGGGTTGAGGTAGTAGTCCTCGATCGACTTGCCGACGAACGAGCCGCCGATCGCGCCGGTCGCTTCGTAGCTGTCGGCACCGAGGAACTCGCGGTAGTCCTTGAGCTCGTCGCCGGTGTAGATCGGAGGCAGCGGGCTCGGGATCCAGCCCGACTCGAGCGTGTTCGACGGATAGGCGCGCGAGCCGACCGCGATCAGGCCGAACTCTTCGCCCGCCTTGAGGATCTCGTCGCGGACGTAGTCCTGCTCCTCGTAGGGGCCCCAGATCTCAAGGCCCGGCGAGCCGGCCATGCCGTGGCGCAGCGTGCGGACGGTCTTGTTGCCGATCTTCATCGACGACATGTTGAAGAACTTGAGCTTGTCGAGCTTCTCGCCGTTGAGCTTCTCGATCACGTCCCACGCGCGCGGGCCCTGGATCTGGAAGCGCCACGAGATGCGGCTGACCGGCTTGCCCATCGGGCGCGCGGGCGAGCGCGGATCGTTGATGATGTCGACGTTGTAGCCGCCCTTCTGGGCCTGGAACATCAGCCAGTTGGCAGCCGGCGCGCGGCCGACGTAAACGAACTCTTCCTCGGCCAGGTAGAAGATGATGCCGTCGCCGATCACGTGACCGTACGGGGTCGTCGGGACGTACTGCTTGGCCTTGTTGACCTCCCAGCCGGCCGGCGAGTTGACCATCGTGTCGCTGAGGAGCTTCAGCGCGTCAGGACCCTTGATGTAGAGGTCGAACATGTGGTGCGACTGGTCGAACAGCACCGCGCTGTGCTGCCAGGCCCACTGCTCGGAACGCCAGTTGGAGAATTCAGGAGCGACCACCGGGTAGACGTACGCACCGATCTGCGAATTGCGCAGCTTCGCCACGATATCGGGCGTGTTCTGCAGGATCTGCTCAAGATTCTGGGCCATTGGCTTCCTCTCATCCGTGAAAGAATCACATACGCGAAATTGTATGTGCCGCATACAATATTCGGCTAGGGGTGCAAGGGGAAAGCGGCAGCCCGAGAGAGGAACAGGTAACCATGAACGTCGAGGCGCTCGATCACGTCAACATCATCACCGACCGGCTCGACGAGACGGCCGAGTTCTACGGCCGCCTGCTCGGCCTCGTGCGCAAGGACGCGCCGCCGCCGCTGACGCCCGAGACCGCGACCTGGATGTTCGACGGCGCCAACCGCGCGATCATCCACATCAACTCGCTCGACTGCTACCGGACGTATGATCGCGAGGTGCAGCCGGGCTCGCTGACCGGGGCCTTGCACCACGTGGCGCTGAAGTGCGTTGGGTACGAGGAGGTCAAGGGACGGCTGGACGCGATGGGCGCGGAGTACCAGGAGAACCTGGTCAGCGCGATCAACTTGCGGCAGATTTTCACGCCCGATCCGAACAACGTGCTGCTGGAGTTGAACTTCTTCGCGGATTGAGCCGGCATTGAGCCGACAGGGGGGAGGACGACGTGCCCGATGGGATCGAGAGCTTCGCGCGCGACTACATCGTCGCGCAAATCGCCGCTTGGGAGCTCGGAGATTTCTCGGGGCTCGAAGCGCTTGAGCACCCGGACGTGGTGTTCTCGAACATCAATGGTACGGTCTTCGACGGTCGCGACGCCCATTTCGCGGCCATCGAGTGTATTAAGGCCGGCTTCGGCAATGTGCCGATCAAGCAGCAGTGGCGGTATCTGATGGGCAGCGGCGCGATGTTCACGCTCGCCTACGAGTGGACAATCGCAACGTCCCCGCAGCCCATGGTCATGGCCGGTCTTCTGGTCGGCCGGGTGGAGGACGGCCGGCTGGTCGAGGAATGGGGTGCTATCTACACGGTCGGCTCTTAGACGGGCTCCGGCGATGGGAGGGAATGCTGGTGAGCTGGGATGCAATATCCGCGGTAAGTGACGTCGTCGCCGCCGTGACGGTGGTGATAAGTCTCCTCTACGTTGCCCTGTAGCTTCGGCAGAACACCAAGGTAATCGTGGCGAGTTCGCGCCAGCACATACTCGATGGCGACCTTGGGCTGATCTCCGAGTTCATGACCCACGCGGTCGATCCGCACTTGATCGGCGACAACGTGAAGCTGTCTGCCGAAGACGAGCGCAGGTTCACTTGGCTGGTTGTCAAGGCGTTGCGAATCCGCGAATTCGCCTGGCATCAATACAAGTCAGGGACCCTGGATGAGCTGACCTGGCGGTCGTACATGGCGCCCGTGCCCAGCATGTTCTCCACCAAGCGCGCGCAGACCGTGCTGGAGTTTTATACCGGGAGCCCCGAGTTCATGCGGGTGATCAAGGCGCAGCTAGGCACTGAGAACGCCTAGACCGGCGTCGTCCCCAGTCGTCCTCCGATGCATCTCGCGCCGTCACCCGGCAGGGGGCGGAATTCGCTCTTGACAAAATGAACCATATAGGTTATATGCTGTCCAGTCGGCCAAGGCCGGCACCAGCGACGGGTGCGGGGGCGGTCAGCGCTTCGCTCTCCACTCCCGCCATTCAGGCCGGCGCCCCACGGACTCCGTCCGCGGCGTCCGTCCGGGATGCGAGGGCTGGCCGTGCGGTGTACCTCAACGCTGCGCGGCCTGACACGGAAGGCGGCTTACCTGCGAGCCCTGCCCGCCACCGCCTCGCACCACAGGGCCGAGCAGCGAGTTACCGCGTAGCCCTCGCCGCCGTTCGCATCATGCTCACGCAAGGCAATCCTGTGATGCCCAGGCGCGCCGGCCGGACCGTCCGCTGTTCGTATTTCTTCCGGCGCCAGCCCGGCCTCGCCTGCGGGCGATGGCGCGCGCCCCGCTCAGTCCTGCAACATGTGCATCCGCGCGCGCTGCGCGAGCTGCCACATGGTGATCTCGCGGCACAGCGCCGGCCCGTCCCAGCTGGCGGGCTCGAGCAGCAGCTCGAGCATGGCCTGCCGCGCCGGAGCGGTCGGCAGGACCCGCCGCGCGCGCATGCCCGGGATCGCAAGCCGCTCGACGAGACACAGGTCCTCGAGCGCGTCGATCCACGGTGCGCACTCGTCGGGCGCCAGGCCCTCGATGGCCGCCAGACCCTCGACCGTGGCGACCCGCCCGCGCGCGTCCTCGAACAGCAGGTGCAGCAGGATGTCCCACGCGGCGTCGTGAAACGCGGACCCCGGGCGAGCGGCCGCGCGAATCCCGCGCTCGCGGGTGGCCGCCAGAGCACACCAGACGATCGCCTGCGCGACCCGCTCGCCGAGCGGCAGCGATTCGAGGCCGCGCATCGTCTGCGCGAACTGCGGCGGCAGCCATGCGCCATCGGGCCGCGGACCGGTCTTCGGCGATGACTCTTGCTCGAACGGAAGCATTCGACGCGACCTCGGATCGTGTGGGTGGGGTGCGAGGCACGCAGCAACCTGCGACCGGCGCCGCGCGTGACCTCGCGCGCTGCCCGTTAGGCGGGCGTCGCGGTGCCCGCTGTCCAGCAGGCGCCAAACTCTTGCAAATCCACGACAGCCGCTCGGCGCGATGGACCGTCCCTCAACGTTCGCGGCGGCGATACGGTCTGAGGCGGCGGAGCTGGCGAGCGAGTGGGTAGGGTTGCCGGACCTCGAACAGCTTGAGCTCGAAGGCCGCGTCGGTATCGCCGCTGCGCGCCGCACGGTGCATCCAGCGTCGATAGCCCGACAAATCGCCAAGATAGAAGAGACTCAAGGCCATGTTCTGTGCGGCGTTCAACTCGCCTTGCCGGAACGCGCGATACATCATTCCCGCCGGGCTGAACGCATCTCTGACGCGACCGAGGGCCGTCCGGCTTCCGGTTTGCGTTGCTCGACACGCCAGGCTCAGCATCGCGGGGCCGTAACGCCGTAGCGCGAGGTGCCACAGGATGGGTTCGCCGAGCCCGTTGCAACGGCCTTCCAGGATGGCCTCCGCCCGCACGAACTGCTTGTCCTGTCGATCGGTCATGAAGCGCTCGGTGACTGCCCTGTTGTCAGACCGGCTTCGTCCCCGCGGTCGTCGTGCGGTACATCTCGCGCCGATACCCGTCGTAGTCGTTCGGCCCGAGGTGCATCGCGGTGCGGTTGTCCCACATCGCCACCATGCCTTCTTCCCACCGCAGCCGGCAGCAGAACGCGGCCTGGGTGCAGTGCGCGACGAGGAAGTCGACGATCGGCTTGGCCTCGAACGTGGTCATGCCCTCGAACCCGGCGGTGTAGGTGTCGCAGATGTAGAGCGATTCCTCGCCGGTCTCGGGGTGCGTGCGGACCAGCGGGTGGTAGGAGCCGCGCTGGCCCTGCTCGAACTGCTCCTGATCGGCGAACTGGATCGCCTTGCCCATGAGCTTGGTCTGCGTGGCGTAGTTGTTCGCGGCGCTCATATGCACGCGCAAGGGCCGCAGCATGTCCCGGTAGGTCTTGCTCAGGTGGCGGAACGCGAGCGCGCAGTTGGCCCACGAGGTGTCGCCGCCGAACGGCGGGATCTCGACCGCGCGCAAGGTGGTGATCGCGGGCGGCTCCTCGAGGAACGGGCTGTCGGTGTGCCACCCGCCGCCGAACAGGCTCGCAGCCTTGGTGTCGGCCTCCTTGATGATCGGATGCACCTCGCGATGCCCGGGCACCCCTTGCGTATAGGCGTCGACCGCGAACGGGCCGAGCCGCGCGCCGAACGCCTCGTGCTCGGCGTGGGTCAGGTGCTGGTCGCGCAGGTAGATCATCTTGTGGCGATAAAGCGCCTGCTTGAGCTCCTCGAACGCCGCATCGGAGAGGTCGGGCAGCCGCACGCCGACCACCTCGGCGCCCATCGCGCTCGAGAGCGGCGCGACCTTGATGTGCTCGTAGTCGAGCGCGTGGTTGTCGAAGTCGCCGGCCGGCGTGACGCGAATTTCCCACATGGCAACAACAGCCCTCATCCAACTTCGACTAGGCCCCTGCGGGGCCAGGTCTCCGTATCCTTCTCCCGTCAACGGGAGAAGGATAGCGCAGCTTGTGAGCGAAGCGAACTAGCGGAGCTTGGATGAGGGCTGCGCGCGCCTCAGGCCAGCTCGATCACCGTCTTGGCGAAGCTCGCCGGGCCCCAGGCGTGGGCGTAGGCCTCCTTCGCCTGTTCGAACCCGTAGCGCGCGCCGATCAGCGGCTCGATCCCGTTGACGTCGATCGCCGCGTTGAGCCGCCGCGCCATCGCCGCCGAGCCGACGAAGATGCCGCGCATCGATCCGCCGGTCAGCATCAGCCCGCGCGGGTTGGGCCCGCCGTCGGGCTGGAGCACGCCGATCAGCGCGATCTCGCCTTGCGTGCGCAGCGCGGCCATCGATTGCTCGGCAGTGCCCGCGCCGCCGACCTCGACCACCTTGTCGACCCCGCCGAGCTCCTGCCCGACGAAGCGGCCCCAGTCGGGCATCGCCTGGTAGTTGACCGTGTGCGCTGCGCCGAGATCGCGGATCCGCTCGAGCTTGGCGTGCGACGACGAGGTCGCGATCACCTCGCACCCGCCCGCGCGGGCGAGCTGCAGCGCGAGCATCGACACCCCGCCGCTGCCGAGCACCAGCACCTTCATCCCGGGCAGCAAGGCGCGCGGTCCTTCGAACAGCGCGTTCCACGCGGTCACGCCCGCGCACGGCAGGCACGCGGCCTGCGCATAGTCGAGGCTCTCCGCCATCGGCACCACGCCGCCCTCGGGCAGCACGACCAGCTCGGCCAGCATTCCGGGCGCGAAGCCGTCGCCCAGCGCGGGGCCCATCCGCGGCGGGCCGTCCTCCCACGCCTGGAAGAACGCGCTCTGCACGCGGTCGCCTTCCTTGAACCGCTTCACCCCCGCGCCGACCGCCACGACCTGGCCCGCCCCGTCGCTCAGCGGCACCGCCGGCGCCTTGAGCGCGCCGCCGAAGTACTTGCCCGCGGCGACCGCGAAGTCGCGGTAGTTGATCGAGCAGGCATGGACCTGGATCAGCACCTCGCCCGGCGCTGGCGTCGGGTCAGGCAGCTCCTCGAGCGTGAGCTTGTCGAACCCGTCCGAAGCTGCCGGAAGCCTCCATGCGCGCATTGTTCTATTCCCCTGCCTGCTTGTTCTCTCCCCTTCAGGGGAGAGATACGAAGGCTTGTGCCCGCGAAGCGGGTACTAGCCGAAGTTGAGAGGGGGAAGGAGCGTGGCGCCCCCTCTCCCAACCCTC
>DATDLP010000108.1:0-2303 GCA_036519255.1 Croceibacterium sp. | reverse complement strand
GACTGCCGCCGCGACCGCGCCACCGCGGGTCCGGGTCAGCAACTGCTGCTGCGCCAGGTGTTCGAGATCCCGCCGGACGGTGGCCGGGGAGCTGCCCAGCTCGCCGACCATCTCGTCGATGGTCACCGAGCCCCGCTCCGCCAACATCTGCAGGACGGCACCGAGCCGCTCATGGCGGTTCATCGGAGCCTTCCCTGCGGTTTCGTGCCTTGGGATGATCGATCCAGGGCCATACCGCTCGCTTTCAAACAGTAAATGATCGAATGCTGAGAGGTATCCTGACCGGGCCGGCCCTAAGTTGCAACACGTTGATCGCCCGGCCGGGTCGCGAGGGCCGGGCGGGTAGCGAGACGCGCGCCTACGCTGTCGGCAGCGGTGCCGCGCTGGGTGTGCGGCGGGACGCACGCGGGCTTACGCCGTTGGCTGCGGTGCCGCGCTGGGTTCGGGGCCGGACTCGGGCGTGGCCGCCCAGCGGCGCGCGAGGACCACGCCGGTGATCAGCTGGAGCTGGTGGAAGATGATCAGCGGCAGTACGAGCAGGCCGGCGGCTGGGCCGGGGAACAGCACGCTGGCCATGGGGAGCCCGACCGCCGCGCTCTTGGTCGACCCGCAGAAGACGATCGCGACCTTGTCTGCTTTGCCGAAACGCAGGGATGCCAGGGTAAGCAGGACCGCGGCGAGCAGGGCCGCCTCGACGACAACGAGCACCAGCAGATCGGCCGGGACGACCCGGCGCCACGTGCCGCCGACCACGCCCGCGCTGAAGGCGGTGTAGACGACGAGCAGGATCGAGCCGCGGTCGACGAGCGTCAACAGCGTCTTGCGCCGCTTCATCCAGGCGCCGATCCACGGCCGTACCAGCTGCCCGGCCACGAACGGTAGCAGCAGCCGTACCACGATGTCGCCGAACGCGTCCGCGGACAGCTCGACGTCGCCGACGCCGCTCATCGTCCATGCGACCAGCAGCGGGGTCAGCACGATCCCGATGATGCTGGAGAACGAGGCGCTGAAGATCGCGGCCGGCACGTTGCCGCCGGCGATCGAGGCGAGTGCGATCGCGCTCTGCACGGTCGAGGGCACCGCACACAGAAACAGCACCCCTTGGTACAGCGGGGGATCCAGCAGCGCGGGAGAGAGCAGGCCAAGGAGCAGCCCGTACGCCGGGAAGAGCGCGAACGTTGCCACCAGCACCACGAGGTGCAGCCGCCAGTGGGCAGCGCCGGCCCACGCTTCCCGTGGTGAGATCCGGGCGCCGTACAAGAAGAACAGCAGGGCGATGGCCGCGGTCGTGGCCCACCCGGCGATCGTGGCGACGATGCCGCGCGCCGGCAGTACGCTCGCGAGCCCGACCGTCGCCAGCATCGCCGCGACATATGGATCGACGGTCCGAGGCCAACGCACCCGGACATCCTCGTCCACCCGGCGCCTATTGTGAATGCCAATTTCCGTCGACACAGTAATCGCAAATCGCGATAAGCTGCTATCGTGCTCGATCCGGTCCAGCTGCGGTCCTTCCTCGCTGTAGCCCAGACGCTGAGTTTCACCCAGGCGGCACGGCGCCTCGCGTTGCGCCAATCAACGGTGAGCCAGCACGTCACCCGGCTGGAAAACGAGATTGGCCGGCGGCTGTTCGAGCGCAACACGCACGCGGTAGCGCTCACCGCGGATGGCGAGGCGATGGTTGGCTTCGCCACGGCGATCCTGGACACCGGGGAGCGGGCCCGCCGCCACTTCGCCGGCGCGCAGCTGCAGGGTGTGGTCCGCTTCGGGGTGTCCGAGGATCTGGTGCAGACCGAGTTGCCGGAGATCCTGCGTGCGTTCACCCGGTCGCACCCGGGGATCCGGCTCGATCTGACCGTCGCGCTCAGCGGCACGCTGCACGAGCGGCTCGCCGCCGGAGAGCTGGATCTCGTCCTCGCCAAGCGGGTGGCGGGCGGCGCACCGGGCACGCTGGTGTGGCGAGATCGGTTCGTGTGGGTCGGCGCGCCCGACATGACGTACGACGCGGCCCGACCGGTGCCGCTGGTGGTCTACCCGCCGCCGAGCATCTCCCGGGCCCGCGCGATCGCGGCGCTCACCGGCGCCGGCCTCGACTGGCGGATAGCGTGTGTCAGCGGCAGCCTCAGTGGTCTGCGCGCTGCGGTGCTCGCCGGGCAGGGCGTGTTGGCGCACACGGCCGGGCTCGTGCCGCCCGGACTGGTTCGCCTCGGGCCGAACGTCGGCCTGCCCGATCTGGGCGAGGTCGAGTTCATGTTGATGGGTGCGGACGATGGCCCGGCGGGCGCGCTCGGTTCGGCGATCCT
>DATDLP010000107.1:0-2967 GCA_036519255.1 Croceibacterium sp. | reverse complement strand
GCCGCGCCGCGCGGGCCTGATGAAGGCGCAGCTCGAGCGCATCGCCGCGACGCCGGGCGCATCGGCGGCGCTGGTTGCCGGCGTCGCGGCCAGCCTCGCCTGAAGCTCCATGCTGCAAGGGCGAAAATGACAAGGGATTGTCACGATTCGCAAAGCGATTCGCCAGCGCAGAGCCAATAGCGCGCGTCCCGATGGCCGGCGGGCACGGAGGCCGCGGGACCGAAGGGTGCCCTTCGGGTCGCTAAGCCGGCTGGGCCGGGTGGCCTTCCATCCCCGGGACCCGCTTCCGTGCCCATTTCGCGCCACCGCGCCGCCCGGCGCGGGTAGGGTAATTCGCCCAGGCGCCTGCTACATCCGCCTGATGGCACGAAACGGACCCGGGCGGCCGAGGCACGCGGATGTGCTGACTCCGGCCGAATGGAAGATCGCCGAGCAGGTGCGCCACGGCCTCAGCAACCGGCGGATCGCCGAGCGGACCGGCGTGAGCCCCGATGCGATCAAGTTTCATGTCGGCAACGTGCTCGGCAAGCTCGGTCTGTCGAGTCGGGCGGAGCTCAGGCTGTGGGACGGCGTGGCCCGGGGCACCGCGCTCGCGCGAAGGAGATCGGCGATGGAGGGAGAGGTTCCCGAGGACGGATACGTGATGCTCGGCCAGGTGGCGCGGAGCACGCGCGACACCGCGGCGGCGCGCGAGTGGTACCGCGATGTGCTGGGGCTGCCCGAGCTCTACACCTTCGGCAACCTGTCGTTCTTCGACCTTGGCGGCGTGCGGCTGATGCTGAGCGAGAACGAGGGCTCGGCCGGGCAGGAATCGATCCTCTACCTGCGCGTGCCCGACATCCACGCCACGAGGGAGGCGATGGAGGCGCGGGGGGCCAGATTTACCCACGCGCCGCACCTGATCCATCGCCACGAGGACGGCACCGAGGAATGGATGGCCTTCTTCGAGGACAACGAAGGCCGCCCGCTCGCGCTGATGACTCAGGTCCGCAGCGAAGTGCGATAGGAGCAGCCTGCCTAAGATTCGCCAGCTGAGTGGCGCCAGGAGCCATCAATGGGCAAGGTTTGGCGCGAAATGCGAAGCAGCTCTTGTACGATCGTGCAATTACGGTGGGACCCGATGATCAGCGGGCGCGGGGTCCCGGGGCGAAGGTTCGCCCTTCTGGGTCGCAAGCGGCTGGCCCGCTCCGAAGGTGTTAGCACCCTCCGGGGCGGGCTCCGTGCCCACCTTGCCGGCAACGGCGTCAGGACCGAAGGTAACCTTTCATCCAGAAGGCCTTCGGTCCTGGCACTGTTGGGGTAAGGCGCTCAGCCTGCGCGCAGTTCCTGCGCCAGCAACCTGAATTCTTCCGCCCGCGGTGAATTGCGCCGCCAGATCAGCGCGATTTCGCGGGTGTTGTGTCGCGCCTTGAGCGGCCGCGCGACCACCTGCGTCTCGTGGAGGATGCCGGCGTCGATCGCCATCTCGGGCAGCATCGTCATGCCGAGGCCGTTGTCGACCATCTGCACCAGCGTGTGCAGCGACGTGCCGATCATCGCCGCCGAGCCGCGCAGCTCGGGCCGGTTGCAGGCGGCCAGCGCGTGCTCCTTGAGGCAGTGCCCGTCCTCCAGCAGCAGCAGGTGATCGGGATCGATCATCGCCGGTGGTATGGTCTCGGGCGGCTCGCGCGGGTCGTCCTTGGGGAAGGCGACGAACAGCCGGTCGTCGCAGATGTGCTCCTGATCGACCTCGCCGGTGGCGAAGGGGAGCGCGAGCAGCACGCAGTCGGCGCGGCCGTGGTGCAGCGATTCGACCGCATCGCCGCTGGTTTCCTCGCGCAGGAACAGCCGGAGCGCCGGTCGCTCCCGGCGCAGCCGCGGCAGCATGCGCGGCAGCAGGAACGGGGCGATCGTCGGGATCACACTCATGCGCAGCTCGCCCGCGAGTGGCTTGCCCGCGGCCTGGACGAGGTCGGCCAGCTCCTCGGCCTCGCGCAGCAGCCGGTGCGCCTTGGCGACCACGGTGTTGCCGAGCGGGGTGAAGCGCACCACGCGGCGGCTGCGCTCGACCAGCGTCACGCCGAGCAGCGACTCGAGCTCGCGGATTCCGGCCGAAAGCGTCGATTGCGAGACGTTCGAGGAGTCTGCGGCCCGTCCGAAATGCCCGTGCTCATACAGCGCGACGAGGTATTGCAGCTGCTTGATCGTGGGCAGGTAGGTGGTCACTCCGCCGCCTGATCCTCGCCGTCGTCGACCAGATTGAACGGTGGGCCGTCGTCATCGTCGAGCGGCTTCACCGCGGCCGCGGCGGCCTCGGCCTGGGTTTCGCGGTCGATCCGCGACATCTTCAGCCGGCCTTTCTCGACCCCGAAGCCGAGCCGGCCTTCGACCAGCTCGAGCGCGTCGCGGCCGAACACCTCGTAGCGCCAGCCTTCGAGCACCGGGAGCTTGCGCACGCCGGCGGCGAGCGCCTCGAGCTCGTCCGAGCGGGTCAGCAGGCGCGCGGCGACGTCGATCTCGCGGGTGCGGATCTTGAGCAGCAGCTTGAGCAGGTCGGCCACCAGCGCGCCTTCCTTGCCCAGCGGCGCGCCGCGCTTGGGCTTCTCGGGCAACTCGTCGTCGGGCAGCGGCTCGACGTCGCGCAGCACGCGCATCAGCCGCTTGCCGATGTCGTTGTCCTTCCACGCCTGGCTCAAGCCGCGGACCTTCGCGAGGTCCTCTTGCTTCTTCGGCGGATGGCTGGCGAGATCGGCGAGCGTCTCGTCGCGCATGATCCGGCCGCGCGGAATGTCCTTCTGCTGCGCCTCGGTCTCGCGCCACGCGGCGAGCGCCTTGAGCCGGCCGAGCACCAGCGGGTTGCGGCTCGGCGCGCGGATGCGGTGCCACGCGGTCTCGAGGTCGTTGGCGTAGTTCTGCGGGTCGGCGAGCTTCTCCATCTCGGCGTTGAGCCACACCCCGCGGCCCGACTTTATCAGCTTCTTGAGCATG
>DATDLP010000106.1:0-5719 GCA_036519255.1 Croceibacterium sp. | reverse complement strand
CCTCGCCTTCGCCCGCCACCCGGCCGACGCCTGCATCATCGAAGTCGGCCTCGGCGGCCGGTTCGATGCGACCAACGTGCTCGAGCAGCCCGCTGCCTGCGGCATCGCCACGCTCGGCATCGACCACGAGGCGTTCCTGCTGGTGCCCGAGGAGGGCGTGCCGCAGGAGCCGATGTGCCGCATCGCGTTCGAGAAGGCCGGCATCGCGCGGCCCGGTTCGCCGCTGGTGACGCAAGGGTACGCGGAGGACGTCGAGCTCGAGATCGAGCGCCGCGCCGGGCTGGCCGGTTCGCCGTTGCACATGCGCGGACACGACTGGTGGGCCGAGGTCGGCGCAACGATCGAATACCGCGATCGCCACGGCGAGCTGACGCTGCCGTTGCCGCAGCTCCCGGGCAAGCACCAGGGCGACAACGCCGCGCTCGCGGTCGCGATGCTGCGGCACCAGGATCGCGTCGCCGTCTCCGCCGCGGCGATAGCCGAGGGCATCCGCTCGGCCCGCTGGCCGGCGCGCCTGCAACTGCTCGGCCAAGGCCCCCTGACCGCGCTCGCCCCCGACCGCGAGGTCTGGCTCGACGGCGGCCACAATGCCGATGCGGGCCTCGCGATCGGCCGCCATTTCGCCGGCCAGCGTCTGCACCTGGTGATCGGCATGCTCGCCAACCGCTACCCGCACACGATCATCGACCCGCTCGAAGGCCGCCTCGCCAGCGTCACCGCGGTGCCGATCCAGGGCAGCGAGAGCCACGGCGCCGAAGCTTTCCCCGGCGCACGCTGGGCGACCGACGCGGCCGATGCGCTCGCCGGCCTGCCCGACGACGGGCTGCCGGTGCTGATTGCCGGCTCGCTCTACCTCGCCGGCAAGGTGCTGGCGGCCAACGGCGAGATTCCGGATTAGGCCGGCACCGCGACCGGCTCCGCCCGCGGCCGTTCCCTCGCCTGCCGCAGCCATTCGAGCGCGCACAGCACCACCGCGATCATGCCGATCCCCGCGGTGAGGTAGAACACCGGCGCATAGCCGCCGCTGTCGATCGATTCGCCGAGCGCCGCGCGGCCGAGCGAGCCGACCAGCACGGTCAGCGACGACAGCAGCGCATACTGCACCGCCGCGTGGCTCTTGGCGGTGATCGACGAAAGGTAAGCCACGAACGCCGCGCCCGCGAGCCCGCCGGCGAGGTTCTCGCCGGTGATCGCCAGCAGGAGCCGCGAGAACCGCGCGTCGGCGCCGAACATCTCGGTCAGCGCATAGAACCCGGTGGCATTGCCGAACGCGTCGAGCCCCGCCCCGCCCTGCGCGAGGTCGGCGTAGAGCAGGTTGGTCAGGGCAGCGAGCAAGGCGCCGAGCACCACGGTCGGCATGCGCCCAAGCGTGGTGAACAGCAGCGCGCCGAGCGCGATCCCGGTCATGGTCATGCCCACGCCGAAGAACTTGGAGGCGACCGCGACCTCGTCGTTGGTGTAGCCGAGCTCCTGCAGGTAGAACGGCAGCGCGAAGGGCCCCCAGACCGAATCCGTCAGCCGGTACGTCAGCACGATCGCCAGTACGAGGATCGCCGCCCACTTGAGCCGCCCGACCAGCTCCGACAGCGGCTCGACCAGCGCCTCGTAGGCATGGTCGAGGAAGGTGCGCCGGCGGCGCTCCTCCTCGCTTGCGAGATAGCGGCCTTGCCGCCGCCAGCCGTCGAGCACCGCGGCGACGATCGCCGGGACCACCACCGTCGCGATCACGATCAGCGGGCCGTAGAAGCGGATGAACTCGGTCGAGTCCGGTCGATCCTCGGGCGTCGCGCCGAGCGAGCGGATCATGAACTCGAGCACGATGAACAGCGCCGAGGCCCACAGCACGCCCACGATCGCCAGCGCGATCGCCTGGACCTTCGGCGCGAGCTCGTGCCGCGCGAGCTCGGCCTCGCCTTCGAGCCGTTCGTCCCACCGCGTGTCGGGCGCGAACCAGCTCGTCGCCATCGCCAGCAGCATGAACACGCCAAACCACATGTAGACCGCCGGCCAGCCGATCCGCGCGGCGAAGATCAGCGCCAGCGCGCCGCCGGCGAGCGAGGCCAAGCGGTAGCCGAGCTGGTACACCGCCGACAGCACCTCGAGCGGCGCCTGCTCGTCGGCCACCTCGACGCGCCAGGCGTCGATCACGATGTCCTGCGTTGCCGAGGCGAACGCCGAAAGACCCGCGAGCAGCGAGAACCAGCCGAGCGAGGTCTGCGGATTCATCGCCGACATCGCGATCAGCGACAGTCCGACCAGCGCCTGGATCGGCACCAGCCAGCTGCGCCGGCGGCCGAGCCGCCAGAGGAACGGTACCTTGCCGCGGTCGACCAGCGGCGACCACAGGAACTTGAACGCGTAAGCGAGCCCGATCAGCGAGAACACGCCCATCGTCTCGAGATCGACCCCCTCCTCGCCGAGCCAGGCGTAGAGCGTGCCGAGCAGCAGCGCGTAGGGCAACCCCGAGGCCGCGCCGTAGATCGTCATGATCCCGGTCTTGCGGTTCGAGAACGCCGTCAGGAACAGGCCCAGCCCCTTGCGCGGCTTGGCCGGCGCTTCCGGCGTGATCGCTTCGGCCATCGGGCCCTCCCTCTGATGTGCCCGCAACCTAGCGCCGCGATTATCTATGGGAAGCCCCGCCATTCTCGTGGTAAACAGCCATGTGGGAAGAGGGGGCTGGAAGGCACGGACCCACGGAGGGTAACGTGCTTAACAATCTGATCTGCCGCTTTCGCGGCCATTTGGTCGCCCGCAATCGGGTGTGGAACGACGACGTGGATTTCCGGACCAGCTGCGCCCGGTGCGGCACGCCGCTCGTGCGCGATGGCGGTTGGCGCGTGTTCGACAGCGAACGCGATGCGAGCACCCGCCGCGCTGAGCATCCGCGCGGTCCCGGCGACTGAGGCGGCGCGGTCTCCGCAGCCCATGCGCAAGGCTGGATGCGCCGCGGCGGGCCGGCTAAGGTGCATGGGTGTTTAGGCCCGACCCTTTGCCCTCTATTGCGGACGACGCCTTTCGCGTCGAGCACCTCGGCCGTGAGCGCGAGCCGCTGGTGGTGATCGACGACTTCATCGGACAAGTCGAGGAACTCGCCCGCATCGCCCGCCTCCGGCCGTATGAGCCGGTGCAAGGCTATCCCGGCATCCGCAGCCGCGTCAGCTCGACCTACTTCGCCGCGCGCAGCGGTCTGCTGCGGCGCATTCTTGCCGAGCATTTCGAGCTGCCCGCCGGGGCCAAAGTCGAAAGCTGCGATTTCAGCATCGTCAGCAAGCGGCCCGAGGACCTCACCAGCGGGCAGCGCCGGCCGCACTACGATGCAGCCGACGCCGTTCTGCTCGCGCTGCTGCATTTCACCGGCGACGCGACGACCGGCGGCACCGCGTTCTACCGCCACCGCCGCACCGGGTTCGAGACGATCCGGCCCGAACGCCTGGCCCGGTTCCAGGCCGCGCTCATCGAGGACGAGCGCGAGTTCGGCCCCTATCCGGCACGCTACTTCCACGGCGACGACGAGCGCTACGAGATGATCGGCGAGATCGAAGCGCGGCCCGACCGGGCGATCATCTACCGCGGCCGCCTGCTGCATTCGGGGCATGTTCCGGTCGCGCCGGACCCTGCGACCGCGCTGGAGACCGGCCGGCTGACGATCAACACCTTCCTCGTCGGCCAGCGCTGATTCGCCGCTGCCCATTGCGAAGGCGCGCCGCTCGACCTAGCAGCGCCTGATGTCCTCCATCGAACCCAAGGGCGAGCGGATCGCCAAGCTGCTGGCGCGCGCGGGCGTCGCCAGCCGGCGCGAGGTCGAGCGGATGATCGCCGACGGGCGCATCGCGCTCAACGGCGCCAGGATCGAAACCCCGGCGACGATCCTGCTGCACTTGCGCGGAGTGACGGTCGACGGCAATCCGGTCGCGCGCGCCGAGCCGACGCGGCTGTTCCGCTTCCACAAGCCCGCCGGGCTGATCACCGCCGAGCGGGATTCCGCCGGGCGCCCGACGATCTACGCCGCGCTGCGCAACGCGCTGCCCGCCGACAGCCCGCGGTTGATGCCGGTCGGCCGGCTCGACCTCAACACCGAGGGGCTGCTGCTGCTGACCAACGACGGCGGCTTCAAGCGCGAGCTCGAGCTCCCGGCCACCGGCTTGCCGCGCACCTATCGCGCGCGCACTTACGGCGACGTGTCGCAGAACGGGCTCGAGGACCTGATGGACGGGATCGAGATCGACGGCGTGCGCTACGGCCCGATCGACGCCAACATGGAGCGGCGCACCGGGCGCAACCAGTGGATCGAGCTGACGCTGACCGAAGGCAAGAACCGCGAGGTGCGCCGCGTGCTCGAGCACCTCGGGCTCGAAGTCTCGCGCCTCCTTCGCACCGCTTACGGCCCGTTCGTGCTCGGCGACCTGCCGCGCGGCGCGGCGATGGAAGTGCGCAAGGAAGAGCTCGAGCGGTTCCGCAGCTCGCTCAAGGGGTCGCCACCCGGCCGGAGCAGCAACCCGCGCCCCGCAAAGCCGCCGGCGTCGGCAAGCCGGCCCGCCTCCGCGCCCGACGCGAAGCGGCCCCGGCGGCCGTCGCGCGCCCCGGTCGAGAGCGGCGCGAAGCCCGGACGCCCTGGCGCTCTTGGCAGCGGCAAGCCACGCGGCCCGGTCAAGGGTGGCGCGAGGCCCGCACGCCCCGACGCTCCCGGCAGCGGCAAGCCGCGCGGCCCGATCAAGGGCGGCGCGAGGACCGGACGCCCCGACGCTCCTGACGGCGGCGGCAAGCCACGCGGCCCGGTCAAGGGTGGCGCGAAGCCCGCACGCCCCGACGCTCCCGGCAGCGGCAAACCGCGCGGGCGACCTGGCTCCCCGGCGCGAAGAGGACCGAAGAAGTGAGGATCATCGCCGGAGAATGGCGCCGCCGCCTGCTGCAGGCGCCGCCGGGCGAAGCCACGCGGCCGACCGCCGACCGCACGCGCGAGACGCTGTTCGGGATGCTCGGCAGCCGGCTCGGCAGCTTCGAGGAGCTCGCGGTGGTCGACCTGTTCGCCGGCTCGGGCGCGCTCGGGCTCGAGGCACTGTCGCGCGGCGCAGCGAGCTGCCTGTTCGCCGAGCAGGACGCCGCGGCGATCCGCGCCTTGCGCACCAACATCGCCAACTTGCGCGCGCAGCAGCGCTGCGACGTGCGCGTCGGATCGGTCATGCACCTCGGCCCGGCCAAGGCGCCGTTCGACCTCGTGCTGCTCGATCCGCCGTATCACAGCGGCGCGGGCGCGGTGGCGCTCGACCGGCTCGCGCGGCTCGGCTGGATCGGTGAGGCGACCTGGGTCGCGCTCGAGACTGCAAACGACGAAGTCGTCCAGGCCAAGGCACTGACGATCGAGAGCGAGCGCAAGGTCGGCCGGGCGAAGCTTACCCTGTTGCGCTTGTCGGACGACCGCAAACAATCCCGATCAGCGTGACCACCCCCGCGGCGCTGAGGAACAGCCCGACCAGCGAAGCGCCGCCGGCGCTGCTCAGCGCGGTGGCCGCGATCGGCGCCAACGCGCCGCCGATCACCCCGCCGCCGTTGAACGCGACCGAAATCCCGGTGTAGCGCACGGTCACAGGAAACAGCGTCGGCATCCACCCGCCGAGCGGCCCGTAGACCAGCCCGAGCGCGAACAACGCCAGCGCCAGCGTGACGAACACCGTCGTCAACGCGCCTTCGGCCAGCGCCGGTCCGAACCCGATACCGAGCA
>DATDLP010000105.1:0-9060 GCA_036519255.1 Croceibacterium sp. | reverse complement strand
CGAGCGAGGTCACCTCGACGTAGCTCGGCAACGGCAGCGTGTGGTGCGCGCCGGTCACGGCGCTCCCGCCGCCGAAGTCCTCGGCGACGAAGCCCACCTGGTCGTAGTTGAGCACGTCCTCGGGCGTGTAGCTGGTCCCGTCGACCGCATAGGGCTCGCCGACGACCACCGGATAGTCCGCTCCCGGTCCGTTGGCCGGGGCAAGCTGCGCCATGCGGGAGGCGCTCGATCCGCCGCCGGTCGTTCCGCATGCGGCCAGCCCAAGCGCCAGCACGCACGCCGCCGCGAGCTTCGCGAACCTGGCCGTCAGGCCATCACCGGGCAATCTCATCTGCAAGCAATCCCACACTCATCGCGTAGTAGTTCGAGCAGTTATATTCGAGGATAACCCTATAATTCTGCGTTAAGAGATAGCTCGGCGCGGCCGGCCCGTCGGGCTCGAACAGCGAGGCCATCGTGTCGTCGGCTATCGCGCCTTGAGGAATCACCCCGAGCGCGCGCCATTCGCGCACCGTCATCCACTTGCTGTGGCGCACGTGCACGCGCGGGCAGACCGGCGAGACGACCTCGGTCTGCAGCGCGGCGCGGTCGACGCTGTTCGGCGTGTAGGCGCGCACGGCCCACGGCTGGCCGCGGCGCCAGCCCGCATCGCGGAAGTAGTTGCCGATCGAGTGCAGCGTGTCCGCCTCGCTGGTCCAGATGTCGCGGTCGCCATCCCCGTCGCCGTCGACCGCGAGCCGCAGGTACACGCTCGGCAGGAACTGCGGGTTGCCGAACGCGCCGGCCCAGCTGCCCACCAGCGTCGAGCGCGGCACGCCGGTGTCGGCGATCTTGAGCACATCGATCAACTCGCGCTCGAACAGCTCGCGCCGCCGGCCCTCCCAGGCCAGCGTCGCCAGCGAGCGCGACAAGTCGAAGCTGCCGCGCACCGCGCCGTAGCTGGTCTCGTGGCCCCAGATCGCGATCAGGATCGGCGCGGGCACGCCGTAGCGCGCCTCGACCGAGGCGGCGAGCGAGTTCAGTTGCGCATAGACCCGCCGCCCGCCGTTGATTCGGGCCTGGGTGTTGTGGTCGGCGATATAGGGCGCGAGCGGCGGGAAGCCCGCGCTGCTGCCGCCTGAAACGTTGTCGCGATCGAGCGCGAGCACGCGCTCGTTCGGTGTCAGCCCGCCGAGCATCGAGGCGATCGTTGCCTCGCTGACCCCTTCGGACCGCGCTTTCGCGGCCACCTGCTGCAGGTAGACATCGAACGATTCGCCCTGCGCGCAGGCCGGCACGGCGAGAGTCAGGGCGAGAACGGCGGTCAGGCCGGCAAGGAGGCGGGGGAGCATGGCCGCAAGTGTGGCATGGCCGGCGCGGCGAGGGAATCCCTGCCGCGCCTGATTTCGACGGACGGACTTTCCCTAGCGCCTATTTCTGCGGCCGGGTGACGACCGCGACGTGATCGAGGTTGGGATAGAAGTCCGGACGGCGCGCGACCATCTCCTTGAACGAGCCGAACCCGCAGTTCTCGTCGGTGCCGCAGTTGGTCACGGTGTGGACGTAGCGGATCTTGCCGCCCTCGATGCGGAACACGTGCGCGTCGGGCCGCTTGTTGGGGCCCATCTTGAGGAACACCGCGACCGAGCCGACCACCGGGTCGATGATGTAGCGCCGCTCGGCCATGTCGATGTTGTCGGGCACGCCGACCGCGCAGGAATCGTCGGGCTGGCCCTTGCCGGTGTAGGCGCTGCCCTCGAGCCGAGCGCACGGGGTGCCCCACGGCACGACGACGCTCTTGTCCTTGAACAGGTTGAGGTAGGCGTCGGCCGCGGCCTGGAGCACCTGCCGGGTGTCGCGCTGCGCCTCGGGGATCTCGCTCCAGTCCTCGCGCTGCGCGAAGTAGAGCGTCTTGCTCGCGTCGAACAGCCAGTCGTGCGGCTCGCTGACGATCACGTCGAAGCCGCTGACGGTGCCCGGAGGCGAGCCGGGCGAGCCCGTGCCGCGGATCATCGTCGCCAGCACGTAGGGCTTCTCGGGATTGGTGATGATGCTCTCGACGTAGACCTGGCAGGCGACGGTGTCGTAGAACGAGCGGTCCCAGTCGACCTTCTGCGGGCTGGCGATCACGCCGCCGAAGGTCATCGAGGACAGCTCGAAGTTCTCGTAGTAGTTCACCCACTCGCCCATCGGCCGCATGTTCATGATCACCGACCCGGCGGCCTGCGCCGCGCGGTACTGATCGGCCATCACCTGGAGCCGCTCGCGCGTGCAGCCGGCCTGGGCCTGCGCCAGCGCGGGCGTGGCCACCGCAAGCGCGGCAACCGCACCGAGCGCGCCGAAAACGAACGATTTCATCTGCATGGGATCCCTCTCGCTTCACCCGATCCGCGTCACGCGCGGCATTTGCCGGCAGCCTATCGCATGGCCGCGAGGGTGTCACGGGGTGACAGCGGGCGAAATCGCGGTTAGCCGACGCCGCACGGACAGGTGGCCGAGTGGTTTAAGGCAGCGGTCTTGAAAACCGCCGTGGGTGCAAGCCCACCGTGGGTTCGAATCCCACCCTGTCCGCCACGCCCGGCTGCGAAATGCGGCAGTAGCGACCGGATTAACCATTGCGATCCGTCCGTCGCGGGCGTAGAATCCGCGGTGTTTCATAGGTTTTGCCGGCACAGGGTTACACTTGCTCGCCTAACGTTCGGCTGCTCGCCTTAATGACAAGTCTTACCAAACCACAAAAGGGCGCAGGCTAGAGCAACGACCGAAGGGCGATATTGCCCGGAGGTGTTCGATGGCGCATTGGCGCAACCTTGGGAGATGGACCGTCGGCGGAAGCCTTGCGGCGGCCGGCGCGGCATTGATGGCACCAGCGGCGCACGCAGCGAGCGCGAACGGGCGCTTCCTGGTTCAGCTCGAGATCGTGAACGCCTGCATGATCTCTCCGGGCGCAGGCTCCGCCGGTGCGATCACCGTCTCATGCACCGAAAACACGCCCTATTCGATCGAACTTTCGCGTTCGGTACTCGACGACGCCAGCGGAAATAGTCCCGCCGCGCGCACACGCAGCGGTGTCGCGCAACCCGAACTGGCGATGGCAGCGTCGCCCCGGACGAACCGCAGCGAAACCGTGACCGTGACGATCCAATACTAGGCCGCCTGATCCTCCTCGGGGATAAGCTCGGCCTTCTGCGGCTGCCGTCGGTCGTGTGGCCGCACCTCGCGTAAAGGACGCCGGACCCTGCGCTCGAGGCTCGGGTTGGTGCTGGGGTCGAACAGCACGGTTTCCGCTTCCATCTCGTATTCCATGTCCGGCAAACGCCGCTCGGCGAGCGGCGTTCCGGGCGAAAAAGACAAATGCGACGAACGGCTTAGCCGTTCACATATGTAACTGGCGGCCGTACGCCGCGAGCACGCTCTCGTGCATCATCTCGCTCAGGGTCGGGTGCGGGAACACGGTGTTCATCAGCTCGGCCTCGGTCGTCTCGAGCACCTTGCCCACCGTGTAGCCCTGGATCAGCTCGGTGACCTCGGCGCCGATCATGTGCGCGCCGAGCAGCTCGCCGGTCTTGGCGTCGAACACGGTCTTGATGAACCCCTCGGGCTCGCCGAGCGCGATCGCCTTGCCGTTGCCGATGAACGGGAAGGTGCCGACCTTGACCGCGTGGCCGGCTTCCTTGGCCTTGGCCTCGGTCAGGCCGACGCTGGCGATCTGCGGATGGCAGTAAGTGCAGCCCGGGATCGCGTTGCGGTCGAGCGGGTGCGGGTGGACCTGCTTGTTGCCGAGCTCCTGGGCGATCGCCTCGGCGGCGGTGACGCCCTCGTGGCTCGCCTTGTGCGCCAGCCACGGCCCCGGCGCGCAGTCGCCGATCGCCCACACGCCCTTGGTTTTCGTCCGGCCATAGGGATCGATCTTGATGAAGCCGCGGTCCATTTCCACGAGCTTTTCCAAGCCGATGTTCTCGGTATTGGGGACGATGCCGATGGCGACGATCACGTGGCTGTACTCGCCCGATTCGACCTTGCCGTCCTTGCCCTTGATCTTCGCCGAGACTCCGTTGGCGCCGACCTTGAGCTCCTCGAGCGCGGCGCCGGTGCGGATCGTCATGCCCTGCTTGGTCAGCGACTTCTCGAGGAAGGCCGAGACGTCGGCATCCTCGACCGGGACGATCCTGTCCAGCATCTCGACGACGGTAACTTCCGAACCCATGTCGTTGTAGAAGCTCGCGAATTCGATTCCGATCGCGCCCGAACCGATCACCAGCAACTTGGTCGGCATCTCCGACGGGGTCATCGCGTGACGGTAGGTCCACACGCGCTTGCCGTCGGCCGGAGCGAACGGCAGGTCCCTCGCCCGCGCGCCGGTGGCGACGATGATGTGTTTGGCAGTCAGGGTCTCGACGCCCTTCTCACCCCCCTCGGCTCCGCTCGGGACAGGTTTGACCTCAAGCGTGTTTGCACTCTTGAACGTCCCCGTCCCCATGTGCACGGCGATCTTGTTCTTCTTCATCAGGTGCGTGACGCCCTGATTGAGCTGCTTGGCGACACCGCGCGAACGTTTCACCACGGCCTCAAGATCGGCCTCTATCCCCTTGGCAACGAGGCCATAGTCCTTGGCATGCTGCATGTAGTGGAAGATCTCGGCCGAGCGCAGCAGCGCCTTGGTCGGGATGCACCCCCAGTTGAGGCAGATCCCGCCGAGCAGCTCGCGCTCGACGATCGCGGTCTTGAGCCCGAGCTGCGCCGCGCGGATTGCCGCGACATAGCCGCCGGGGCCGGATCCGAGGACGATTACGTCGTAATTCTCAGCCACCAGAAACTCCAAATCTAGATTAGTTGAAGGGTCGGTTGTCGAAGCCGATCGGCGTTGGCGAGCGAACAAAACAACGCCACCACTCCCCCTGCCGGCCCGGCGATAACCGCAAACAATCCGACGAAGAACATCATCAACACCATGCTCGCAATCGTCCCTGCAAGGACAAGCAACGAGACCCTAGCCCACAAACCAGAAACTCTTGTGCAGACGAAATTCGCAAGCGGAAGCCCGAGGAAGACCGCACCGACAAACAGGATGGCGGACCATGCGAGAAGAACGTCGTGCTCCCTAAACACCATCTTGAGGAATTCCGTCTGAGCTCGCTCAAAACTCCATTGTGGCCCCCACGCAAGCCAGCCCATCGCTAGGAACGCGAAAGGCGTGGCGAGAAGGCAGGGCAAATAGAGCCGTAGAGCGAGAACGCCCAGTCTAGCGAGCAAGGGCCTGGCGGTATTCGGGGTGACTATCGCAACGACGTTCGCCATCAACAATCCACCGCTCGCGGATTGCCGTGGTCGTCGATCGCCACGAAGGTGAACTTGGCTTCGGTGACCTTGGTCGCCTCTTCCTCGTTGCGGTGGCGGCGGTAGGCGACGACCGCGATCGTCATGCTGGTGCGGCCGACCTTCTCGATCTCGGTGTAGACCGAGACCTCGTCGCCGATCTTGACCGGCGCGAGGAACTGCATCGCGTCGATCGCCACGGTCACCGCCCGGCCTTTCGCCCGGCGCGCGGCGGCGAGGCCCGCGCCGTTGTCCATCACGCTGAGCAGCCAGCCGCCGAAGATGTCGCCATAGGCGTTGGCGTCGGCCGGCATGGCGACGACGCGAATCGCGGGGTCGCGGCGGTCGGTCATTTCGGCGAATCCGGGCGAAAGGTCCCAATGTTCGCAATGGCCATGGAGACCGCGCGGCGGGGCGGCGGCGAAGGCGAGTCGGTCATCATGAGGAGAACGTTGGCAGAACGAATCCGAGTAGGAAAACGGATTCCGCTGCTGCGTGGCCGGTCATCATGCAGCGGCCACTGGCACAGCGCGTTGCCTGGCGGAAGACATGTCGTGCGGAGCCCAAGCCGGTCATCCCGCCATAACCGTGACATAGCGCGAATGCCCCAGCCCCAGCGGCACGGTCCTGGATACGCCAGCACGCTCGGGACCGGGCCGCCGACGCCGCAATCGCCCGCCCCTTGCTCGCGGTCGCTGCCGTAGAGCACACCGAGCCATTCACCGGCCTCGTCGCCGGCGACGCCGATACGAGGGACATGCGTGGCCATGTCCGCGAGAGCCGCGCTACTCGCGCCAAGGAGGGCAAAGGCAAGTACCGGAGCAAGGGCCGCGCGAATGGTCGAGCCGTTCACGGTTTTACCCGCACATTCCGGTTGCGCCAAAGGTCGATCATCATCGCTGCCAGCGCCACGAGGTAGATGATTGCCGCCGGTGGCACGAATACCTGGACTATGGCCAGCATCACGAAGGCCGGGATCAGGACACACGATGCTTTGTCGCTGCCATACGTGAGCCAGAGAAGTCCGAGCGGCAGCGCCAGCAGGCCGAGGACGATGCGCCCCAGCAGCATCCATGCTTCCGGACCAGCGGCGATGCCTGTCATCGCCTCGCGCGGGGGCCACTGATGGCGGGATCGCGACTCACAGCGCGCGACGCACAAGCATGTAGAGGACGAGCAAGATCACTGGAGCACAAAGCCCCCATTGCGCGATCCTGGAACGGTTCCGTCAGTCAGATAGACAAAGGCCAATCCGACAATCGAGACGCCGACAACGATGTTACCGCCGATTTGATCGCCGGAATTGTACGAGAGCTTCGTCAGCAGCCCCCCGAGGATTCCGAGTATCCCGCATATGGTAGCCGCGACTTGAAGGCTCATCAGGCCACCAGACCGAGCGGTTTCTCGCACAGTTCCTTGAACGCCTTCATCAGCTCGGCGCCGTCGGCACCGTCGATCGCGCGGTGGTCGAAGCTGCCGGTGGCGCTCATCACGGTGGCGATCTGCAGCGAGTCGTCGACCACGTACGGCCGCTTCTCGCCCGCGCCGATGGCCATGATCATCGCCTGCGGCGGATTGATGATCGCCTCGAACTGCTTGATCCCGTACATGCCCATGTTGCTGAGCGAGGCGGTGCCGCCCTGGTACTCGTGCGGCGAGAGCTTGCCGTCGCGAGCGCGGGTGGCGAGGTCCTTCATCTCGGATGCGATCGCGCTGACCGACTTGTTGCCGGCGTCGGCGACGATCGGGGTGATCAGTCCGCCGGGGATCGACACCGCGACCGAGATGTCGGCACGGCTGAACTTGAGCAGCGTGTCGCCGGTGAACTGGACGTTGCAGGCAGGCACCTGCAGCAGCGCTTGGGCGAGCGCCTTGATCAAGAGGTCATTGACCGAGAGCTTGACCCCGCGCGCCTCGAGCGCGGCGTTGAGCTCGCCGCGCAGCTTGAGCAGCGCGTCGAGCCGCACGTCGACCGTGAGATAGATGTGCGGGACCTGCTGCTTCGATTCGGTCAGGCGGCGCGCGATCGTCTTGCGCATGCCGCTGAGCTTTTCCTCGACGTGCGGGATGTCGCCGGGCTGGGCCCCGCTGGGCGCCGGGGCTGGAGTTGCCGCGGAGGGCGCGGGAGCCGCGCCGGGTTGCGCCCCTTCGAGGTCGGCCTTGACGATGCGGCCGTTGGGGCCGCTGCCCTTCACGCTCGCGAGATCGATGCCCTTGTCGGCGGCGATGCGCTTAGCCAGCGGCGAGGCGACGACGCGGTCGCCGGTTGCCTTGACCCCGGCCGTCGTCCCGGCGGAAGCCGGGACCTCGTGCTGCTGGGCGGGCGGCGGCGTTTGGCCCGACGAGGTCCCGGCTTTCGCCGGGATGACGGGCTCGACTGGGGGTGCCGACGCCGTTGCCGGCTTGGTCTGCCCCGCCCCACCCTCTGCCGCGCTCGGGACGGTCGCCGGATCCTCGCCTTCCTCGGCAAGCGTGGCGATTACGGTGCCGACCTTCACGCCCTCGGCACCCTCGGGCACCGAAATCTCCACGATCACGCCTTCGTCGACCGCCTCGAACTCCATCGTCGCCTTGTCGGTCTCGATCTCGGCCATGAT
Source organism: Croceibacterium sp. (assembly GCA_036519255.1). Lineage (GTDB taxonomy): Bacteria > Pseudomonadota > Alphaproteobacteria > Sphingomonadales > Sphingomonadaceae > Croceibacterium_A. The sequence continues at coordinate 1,168 of DATDLP010000105.1, read as the reverse complement.
GTCGCCGGCGCTGACCGTGTCGCCGACCTTGACCAGCCACTTGGCGAGCGTGCCTTCCTCCATCGTGGGGGACAGGGCGGGCATCTTGATGGCGATCGGCATGGTGGGTCGGGTCATCCTCATGCGTCTCCGAGAATTCGCCTCAGAGACTAATTTGCCCGCCGGTCTAAAGCCAATTTGTGCGCCCGGAGCAAGGTTCTTGCACGGGCCTTGCGCGTATGGGGCTTTCGGCGGATATCCGCGTGAACGGGAGGAGCGCGCATGCGGGTCTATCTTGTCGTGGTCGACGAGAACGAGGAGACGCACACCGCGCTGCGTTTCGCGGCGCGGCGCGCGGCGGATACCGAGGGTGCGGTGCATATCCTCGCGCTGGTGCCGAAGCAGGCGTTCAACGCGTTCGGCGGGGTCCAGGCGACGATCGAGGAAGAAGCGCGCGACCGCGCCGAGGTCATCGCCAACAGCGCCGCGGGCGAGCTGATGGCCGAGAGCGGGCTGATGCCGCAGATCGCGGTGCGCGTGGGCGACAGCAAGGCGGTGATCGACCAGTACCTCACGGAGCATCCCGAGGTGGCGGCGCTGGTGCTCGGCGCGGCGGCGGAAGGGAACCCGGGGCCGCTGGTGACGCACTTCTCCTCGCGCGCGGGCGGGTTGCCGTGCCCGCTGTTCATCGTGCCGGGCGGGTTGAGCGAGGACGAGATCGACCGGTTGAGCTGATCTTGCGAATGATGAGAAAATCCGCCGAGTTACCCTGGCTGCTTGGTTTCGTGGTGCTGTCCGCCGCCACCTCGTTGGCGACGACCGGACTGAGCCTAGTGTCCACCAAGACTGCGCTGTGGCCACTCATCTTACTGAACTGGGTGTTCTTCTTGCCTGCGCTGTATCTGACGTTCGGGCCCGCCCTGTTTCGACCGAGACTTCGCGGACCGGCTACCAAACCCGATCCGCAGCGGTTTCGGATGTGCAGAATAGCGCTGGGGGCGTTCATGCTCGCTGGCTTGATCGTGCCTTTCTCCGACGCGAGAATAATCTAGCGCCGTTTCCCCTGGTGCCGGATGTTCCCCGGCCGCCCCCGCTGCCCCTGCATGTACTTCCCGCGCGGCTTCTTGCCTTCCGGCCGCGCTCCGCGCGGTTCGATCGGCTTGCCGCCGTCGCTGTCGATGACCTCGAA
>DATDLP010000104.1:0-11907 GCA_036519255.1 Croceibacterium sp. | reverse complement strand
CGGCGGGCCCGCCACCGGCACGCTCGACGAGGCGGTGCGCGAGGTGGTCGTCCGGATCGAGCGCGGGGATCATGCGCCGGCCGAGCGCGCCGAGCTGCACGCATTCGTCGATGCCGTGCACCGCAGCGCCGGCACGCTGCTGACCGAGCTGCCGTCCGACCTGTTCGCCCCGGCCGAGCTCGCGCGCAGCGAGCGCCGCGCGGTCCCGCTTCCGGGCGGCGCAGCGGGCGAGGTGCGCGTGACCTTCACTGCCGAGCGCGATGCCGCCACCGGGCTCATGCGCACCGCCACGCGCGAGGTCGTGACCGCGATCGCCGGCGACCTGCGCCGCACGCTCGAAACCTGGCGGCTGGAACCGCTTGCCTGACTCGCGGTATTATTTTACCTCCCGTCAAACCCGCCGATTTGCTTGACTTGCGAGCCCCCAACGAACAAAGGGCCGCTTCCGCGCGGCCCGTCGAATCGGTGCCGCCGCATCCAGTTCACAACAAGGTACCCCAGCCATGAAGGCGCTCAGCAAGGTGACCCGGTCGATCAAGCCGGCCGAGGTCGAGAAGAAGTGGCACCTGATCGATGCCGAGGGGCTGGTCGTCGGCCGCCTCGCGGTGATCGTCGCCAACCGTCTGCGCGGCAAGCACAAGCCGAGCTTCACTCCGCACGTCGACTGCGGCGACCACGTGGTGGTGGTCAACGTCGACAAGGTCGCCTTCACCGGCAACAAGCGCGACGAGAAGACCTACTACAAGCACACCGGCTATGCCGGCGGCATCAAGGCGGTGACCGCCGACAAGGTGCTCGACGGCCGCTTCCCCGAGCGCGTGCTCGAGAAGGCCGTCGAGCGCATGATCCCGCGCGGCCCGCTCGGCCGCCAGCAGATGCGCGCGCTGCACCTCTACGCCGGCACCGAGCACCCGCACGCCGGCAACCAGCCCGAGACGCTCGACGTCGCTTCGCTCAACCGCAAGAACAAGGCAGCCAAGTAACATGGCCCCCGAGAACGAAGAAACCACCACCGTGACCGATCTCGCCGATCTGCAGACGCTCGCGACCGCCGCGGACGCGCCCGAGCCGGCCGCGCTGAAGGTCTCCAACGCCCCGCTGCGCGAGCAGGAGCTCGACGCGCAGGGCCGCGCCTACGCCACCGGCCGCCGCAAGGACGCGGTCGCCCGCGTGTGGCTCAAGCCCGGCAGCGGCAAGATCACCGTCAACGGCCGCGACCAGGCCGTGTTCTTCGCGCGTCCGACGCTGCGCCTGATCATCGACCAGCCGTTCCAGATCACCGATCGCGTGGGCCAGTACGACGTGGTCTGCACCGTCGCCGGCGGCGGCCTTTCGGGCCAGGCCGGTGCGGTCAAGCACGGCATCAGCCAGGCGCTGTCGAAGTTCGAGCCCGCGCTGCGCGCCACGGTCAAGGCCGCCGGCTTCCTGACCCGCGACAGCCGCGTGGTCGAGCGCAAGAAGTACGGCCGCGCCAAGGCCCGCAAGAGCTTCCAGTTCTCGAAGCGCTGAGTTCAGCCGCTTCGGAACCCGAGAGGGCGGTCCCGCGAGGGGCCGCCCTTTTCGTTTGACCGCACGCCAGGCGCGATCCGGCGGACTTCGGATGTTTTCGGCAAAGAAAATATAGTTAACACAATGGTTAACGGGAACTGAGGGTATCTAGGTAGATTCCCTTGGCGTGCCCCGGTCTAGGTCGCCCGCTGCCTGAATGGACTTGTCGCCAAGCCCCCAAATCAGGCTCCCTGGAGGTGACCTGCGCTGGTCCGCGCGCGCCAAATTCGGGCTCGCCTCGCTCGTGGCAGTGGCCTGGACGACCTTCAGCATCTGGGTCTCCGCGCGCTGGCTGCAGGAGCTCGGCGCCAGCACGCATCCGCTGTTCGCGCTCTTCGCGATCACCTTCATCGCCTACGTGCCGGGCTTCATGAACGCGTTCCTGATCGCCACGCTGCTGCTCGACCGGCGGCCCGCGCGGCGAGCCCCCCTGCGCTACCCCGGGGTGAGCGTGCTGATCGCCGCCTATCAGGAATCCGCCGTGATCGGCGACACGCTGCGCAGCGTCGCCGAGGCGCGCTATCCCGGTCCGCTCGAGGTCCTCGTCCTCGACGACGGCTCGAGCGACGGCACCCCCGCGCAGGCCGAGGAGGCGCGCGCACGGCTCGCGTTCGCCGCCAACGTCGAGGTGCGCGTGGTCGAATTCGCCCGGAACCGCGGCAAGGCCGCCGTGCTCAACGACGGGCTCGCGCGCGCAGCGCACGCGCTGATCGTGACGATCGACGCCGACACGCAGCTCCACGGCGACGCGTTGCGCCACATCGTCGAGCGCTTCCTGTCCGATCCGCCGGGCACGGCGGCGGTGGCAGGGGCCGTGCTGGTGCGCAACGCGCACGAAACGCTGATCACCGGCGCGCAGGAGTGGGATTACTTCCACGGGATCGCCGCGGTGAAGCGGATGCAGAGCCTGTATCACGGCACCCTCGTCGCGCAGGGCGCCTTCTCGATCTACAGCCGGCAGGCGCTCGAGAGCGTGGGCGGCTGGCCCGAATGCGTCGGCGAGGACATCGTCCTGACCTGGGCCCTGCTCGGCCGCGGCGCACGCATCGGCTATGCCGAGGACGCGGTGGTCTTCACCAATGCGCCCACCACTTTCCGGCAGTTCGCCCAGCAGCGCAAACGCTGGTCGCGCGGCATGGTCGAGGCGCTGCATCATCACGAGCAGTTGCTGTTCAAGCCGCGCCTGACCACGATGTTCATCTGGTGGAACCTGCTGTTTCTCCCGCTCGACCTGGCTTACACGCTGGTGTTCATCCCGGGGGTGATCGCCGCCGCGTTCGGGGTCTTCTGGATCGCCGGTCCGCTGACGCTGCTGCTGCTGCCGCTGGCGGCGATGTGGAACCTGGTGATCTTCCGCATTCAGCGCCGGATGCTCGACCGGCAGGGCTTGAAGCTGCGCCATAACCGCGCCGGCCTGGTGTTCTACCTGCTCGTCTACACGGTGCTGATGCAGCCCGTGTGCGTGTGGGGCTACGTGGCCGAGCTCGCCGGCCTGACCAAGAAGTGGGGTACCAAATGAAGCCGATGGCCCTGGCCGCCGCGCTGCTCGCGGCGGCAATTGCGACGCGCGCCCCCGCGCAGGACCAACCCGGGCGCGATCTGCCGCAGGCCCTCGGCATGGACGTGACGCTGCAGACCGATGCCGACGATACCGACGTGGTACGCGTCGGGGTCAATCTCGACGCGGATTATCAGGGACCGGAGGAATACCTCGGGCTGCGGCTCGAACGGGTCTGGTTCAATCCGCTCGACCGTGGATGGAAAGATCGCGAGCGGGTCTACTTGCGCGCCGCCGACAGTCTCGACGGGTGGAAATGGGCCGCTACGATCGGCACCGACGGCGACACCGTGCTCGGCTCGGCGAGCGTTCACGACGAGGCCCGCTTCCGCAAGGAGCTGTTCGTCGAGCGCGACCTGCTCGAAACCCCCGAGGGGCTCGACCGGGGCCTGTACTACACCTTCGCGGGGGCGGCGATCGATCGGCCCGCCAACGACCGCAACCTCGTCACCCTCGTCGCCGGCGTGCAGGAGTTCACCGGCGACAACGTCAGACTGCATGCCCGGGCGAACTTCATCCACGTGCTCGATCCCGAACAGGGACTCAGCGCGCAAGTGCGCACGCGCTGGTTCCGGAACAGCGTCCCCCGCGAGGCCGACTACTACTCGCCGCGGTGGTATGCGCAGGTCCTGCCGGTGCTGCAGTTGCGACGCACGACCGACGACGGCTGGCGCTACCTCCTCGCCGGGGGAATCGGCTTGCAGCGCGATTCCGATTCCGGGTGGCGGCGATCGGGGTATCTCAACGCGCAGGTGACCACTCCGCCGGTGACCGACGGCTGGGCACTCACCGCTGGTGCGTTGTACACCGACACGCCGACCGCCAGCGGGCTGGGCTACCGCTACTTCCAGGCGTCGATCGGCGTCGTGCGCGCGTTCTAGCGCGGACCCGCGCGCGAGAACGGAATGTCGAGCACCTCGTCGGCGTAACGCTGGTCGGACAGCGACCACAGCGCTCCGCTGAGCAGGTCGGCGCCGGCGAGGATTCCGGCCACCGCGGCGAGGGCGAGCAGCAGCACACGGATCGGGCGGCCGGTGCGCTGCTCGGTTTGGTAGGGGGACGGCGCGGCGGGCGCGTGCCTGGGCGAATCGTTGTTTTGCGACCTCATCACGGCTGCAATCCCGCGCTACCCCTAGGGGTTTCTACCCAGATCGACCGGGCGTGCGCGGCGCGCGGCGAAGCGCGCGTTGCCCTCGCCGCATGCGATGATAAGATCACCGTCAACGGTTTCGCCGAAAGCCGAAACGAGGAGGGATGCGCGTGGCGTACAACACCAGGGTCGGGTCGCTCGACGCCTACGACAAAGGCACGATCGAGCTCGCCGACGATCTGCGGAAATACGCGTTCTCCAACATCTACGAGGTCGCCGGCAAGGCAGCGCCGTTCGAGCGCGTGGCGATGGTGCAGAACCTCGAATACGTCGCCGAGGCGGTGCGCGTCGAAGGCGAATCGCCGTGGTACGCCGCGCCGCACGACGAGTTCGCGATCGTGATGGACGGCGAGGTGACCTTCCGCTTCGTCAAGCTCGAGGACGACCAGGTCCCGCACCACGACGGCGGCGCGGTGCGCCTCGGCGGCGAGCCCAACGGCCCGGCGATGGGCAAGGTGACCGCGCGCAGGGGGCACCAGGTGCTGCTGCCCAGGGGCGCGGCCTACCAGCTCAGCGCGGGTACGCCGGCGGTGGCGTTCATCCAGACCAGGGACGGGCCCGAGACGGTCAAGCGCTGGTCGCAGATCTGCACGCTGGCCTGAGGAGAACGGCAATGGACGCGATCACCACCCAGATCACCGCCACGGGCACCAACCCGGACACCGGCTACACCAGCTACAAGCTCGGCAGCTTCGAGTTCACCCGCGACGAGTACTTCGCGCACGTGCACTGGCCCAAGGGCAGCCACATCATCGAGATCGACCGCTTCCTGCGCGCGATGGTGCGCGACATCGGCTGGGGGTTCTTCTACGGCTGGATCTTCTTCGACGACATCTTCGGCACTACCAACCACTACGGCACGGTCGACCTGTTCGCCGGCTCGTACGACGAAGGCTACAAGGCCAAGGGCCTCGACCACCTCGAGACGTTCTCGGCCGAAACCGTGCGCGAGGCGTTCGAGACGATCAGCCGCAACTGGATCAACGAAGGCTACGACCCGCTCAGCGCCCCGCTCGAGACCGGCTCGCCGCTCGGTCCCAAGACCGTAGAGCGCACCGACGAGCTCGTGCGCGGGTTCGCCGCCGCCAGCCGCATGCTCGGGCTCGAAGGCGAGCCGCCGGTGCGCTCGGACGCGACCGGCCACCCGATCAATCGCGCCTTCGCCGACATGGAGTTCGATACGCCCGACATCGAATGCGCGCCGGGCTTCGAAGGCCAGCTCCACGCGATCAACCTGTTCGACCACATCGCCCGCGCCGACGTCACCTGGAATCCGTCGTTCACCGCGGTGACCGGCGCGAGCATCTGTTGCGTGACCAGCGAGGAACACATGCTCCCGGTGATCCACGGCAACGACCGCAACGAGTGGTTCATCCAGCTGACCGACGAGATCCACTGGCAGATCGCCGACAAGAACAGCGGCCAGCCGCGCGGCACGATCGTGATGAAGCCCGGCGACGTCTGCGCGATGCCGGCCGACATCCGCCACCAGGGCTTCGCGCCCAAGCGCTCGATGCTGATGGTGCTCGAGAACGGCACCCCCGGGCTCGAGACGCGGTATGCGAGCGGCGAGCTCAAGCCCTATCCGGTCGATTTCGGCTGACCGATCCCCCTCCCGCTTGCGGGAGGGGCTAGGGGTGGGCCAGTAGCGGCGCATCCATACATACACCCCCACCCCCGACCCCTCCCGCAAGCGGGAGGGGAGAGACTGGCGCCAGTCTCTCGACAACTTGAAAGACATTCATGCCCAAGCTCGCTCGCGCAGTGCTGCTCGCCTCCACGCTTCTTGCCCTGCCGCTCCCCGCCGCCGCCGAAGCACCCGACTACGCCACCTGGGATCAGTACCTCGGCGGCGCCGACAGCTCGCAGTACACCGCGCTCGACCAGATCACCCCGGCCAACGTCGCGCAGTTGCAGGTCGCGTGGGAATACCCGGCCGGCACGGGCGCGGCGCCGCAGTTCAACCCGATCGTGGTCGACAGCACGATGTACCTGCAGACCGGTGACGGGCAGATCGCCGCGCTCGATCCGGCGACCGGGCGCGAAAAGTGGAAGAGCGAGACCATCGGGCGCATCAGCACGCGCGGGATCAATTACTGGCAGAGCGCCGACGGTTCCGACCGGCGGCTGGTGTTCCTCAACGACGGCCTCGTCCGCGCAATCGACGCACGCACCGGCAAGTACGTGCCGAACTTCAGCATCGACTTGCGCGAAGCGCTGCCCGCGGGCTCGATCGTTCCGGATCGGCCGCTGATGACCAGCAACCCGGGGCGGATCTTCGAGGACAGCTACATCGTCTCGCTGCCCGGCGGGCAGGGCTACGGCTCGTACCCGTCCAATATCCAGACCTACGACGTGCGCACCGGCGCGCTCAAGTGGACCTTCAACATGGTCCCGCGGATCGGCGAGCCCGGCTCCGACACCTGGCCCGAGAAGGACCGCGAGAGGTTCGGCGGCGGGCACAACTGGTCCGAGTTCACCGTCGACGCCGAGAACGGCATCGCCTTCATCCCGACCGGCTCGCCGCGGTTCGATTTCTACGGCGGCAACCGGCCCGGCGACAACCTCTACGGCAACTCGCTGCTCGCGCTCGACGCGCGCACCGGCAAGCGGCTGTGGCACTTCCAGATCGTGCACCACGACCTGTGGGACTACGACCTGCCCAACGCGCCCAAGCTGATGACCATCGCCAGGGAGGGGAAGCAGATTCCGGTCGTGGTGCAGACCACCAAGCACGGCTTCGTGTTCGCTTTCCATCGCCTGACCGGCGAGCCCGTCTGGCCGATCGAGGAGCGCCCCGTGCCCGCGTCCGACGTTCCGGGCGAGCAGGCCAGTCCGACCCAGCCGTTCCCGACCTGGCCACTGCCGTTCTCGCGCCAGAGCTTCACCGAAGCCGACATCAACCCACACGTCCCGGCCGAGGACCAGGAGAAGATCCGCCAGATCCTGCGCACCGCGCGCAACGAGGGCCTGTTCACCCCGCCGAGCCTGCGCGGCTCGATCTCCATGCCCGGGCACAACGGCGGCAACAGCTGGGGCGAGACCGCGATCGATCCCGCGCGCCAGCGGCTGTTCGTGGTCAGCCGCGAGATTCCGACGCTGAACACACTGGTGCCCGACAATCGGCCCGAGGCCACCACGGGGATGCCCAATGCCGGCGGCGACGTGAAGGCCTACGGCTCGCCGTACAACTTCATGATGCAGTCGAACGGGATGGTCGCGATCAAGCCGCCGTTCTCGTTCCTGACCGCCTACGACATGAACACCGGCGCGATGCTCTATCGCATTCCCAACGGCGAGAGCTTCCTGACCCAGCAACAGGGCCTGACCGGCGTCGGCAGCCAGGCGCCGCGCGGCGGGCCCGTGGCGACCGCATCGGGCCTGCTGTTCGTCGGCACCGCGAGCGATCGCACGTTCCGCGCGCGCGACGCGGCGACCGGCGCCGTGCTGTGGGAGCACAAGCTCGACGCGGCGACCGAAGGCGTGCCGGCGATCTACGAGGCCGGCGGCCGCGAGTACGTGACGATCCCGGTCGGCGGCGACGGGCTGTTCCCGCACAAGGGGCAGCCGACGCCCGGGCCGAGCCGCTACGTCACCTTCGCTTTGCCGGCCGGCGGGTCGGGAGGTTGAAACCACTTTCCTACATCCTCATGTTCTGCTTATGTTCTGAACCATGTGCGAGTCGTCCTGCCGCTTCCTCCCGGTGTCGGGGTCGTTTTCGCCCGAGCCGCATCGCCGCCTCGGTCGGCCCCTTCGCGACGACCATGGCCAGTGCGAACATTGGGACCTTTCGCGCTTGGCCGACAGCCCGCGGCGGCGATCGTTGCCACGCGGGCGCGCGAGTCTCGACAGCGCGGCAGGCCCGCGCCATGGGACTCCGCGCCTATTCGAAGGGACCGCTGATGACCGATGACACCCGCTTCTACATCGACGGAGCCTGGACCGATCGGCCGGGCGCGACGCGCGTCGCGGTGGTCAATCCCTATTCCGAGGACGCGATCGGACACATCGCGGCCGGCACGCCCGCCGATGTCGATCTGGCGGTGGCGGCGGCGCGGCGCGCGTTCGGCACGTTCTCGCAGACCTCGGTCGAGGAGCGACTCGCGCTGCTCACCCGCATCAAGGACCTGCTCGAGGAGCGCTCCGAGCAATTTGCCCAGGCGATCGCCGCCGAGATGGGCGCGGCGATCGGGTTCGCGCGCGCCGGCCAGTGCTACTTCGGCATCGAGCACGTGCGCGTGATCATCGAGGTGCTGCGCGGCTACGCGTTCGACAGCGAGGTCGACGGTATCCACGTGCGCAAGGAGCCGATCGGCGTCTGCGCGGCGATCACCCCGTGGAACTGGCCGCTGTACCAGATCACCGCCAAGGTCGCCCCGGCGCTCGCCGCCGGCTGCACCGTGGTGCTCAAGCCGAGCGAGCTGTCGCCGTTCACCGCGCTGCTGTTCGCGCAGGTCATGCACGATGCCGGCACGCCGGCGGGGGTGTTCAACCTGGTCAACGGCACCGGCGAGGTGGTCGGTGCGGCGCTGTCGGCGCATCCCGAGGTCGACATGGTCTCGATCACCGGCTCGACCCGCGCGGGCGCGCTGGTGGCGCAGGCAGCCGCGCCCACGATCAAGCGCGTGGTGCAGGAACTCGGCGGCAAGTCGCCCAACGTGTTCCTGCCCGACGCCGATTTCGCCGGCGCCGTCCCCAAGGGTGTGCTCGGCATGATGCGCAACGTCGGCCAGTCGTGCGCCTCGCCGACCCGCATGGTGGTGCCGCGCGCGCGGCTCGCCGAAGTCGAGGCCATCGCGGCCGAGACCGCCAATGCGATCGTGGTCGGCGATCCGCTCGACGAGGCGACCGTGCTCGGCCCGCTCGCCAACGCGCCGCAGTTCGCCAAGGTGCAGGCGCTGATCCAGGCGGGCATCGCCGAGGGCGCCAAGCTCGTGTGCGGCGGGCCGGGCCTGCCGCAAGGCCTCAACCACGGCTATTTCGCGCGGCCGACGGTGTTCTCCGGGGTCACCACCGAAATGCGCGTCGCACAGGAGGAGATTTTCGGCCCGGTGCTCGTCTTGATGCCCTACGACGACGAGGACGACGCAGTCCGCATCGCCAACGCGACGGTCTACGGCCTCAGCTCGCACGTCCAGTCGGCCGACCAGGAAGCCGCGCGCCGCGTCGCCCGCCGGATTCGCGCCGGCCAGGTGCACATCAATTACCCGGCATGGTCGGGCTACGCCCCGTTCGGCGGCTACCGGCAGTCGGGCAACGGCCGCGAATACGGCGTGTTCGGCCTCGAGGAGTACCTCGAGACGAAGGCCATTCTCGGCTACTGAGTCTCATGGTTTCACCCGATGGCCGCGCGCCATCGGGGAACGGTAGCCCTCGCACCGGGAGGTGCGATGCTGCTGGGCCGCCTGATACCGGGACTTGCGACGCTCAAGGGCCTGAGCCTGGCCGGGATTCCGCGCGAACTCGGCGCCGGCGTCAGCGTCGCCGCGGTAGCCATCCCGATCGGGCTCGCCTACTCGCGCCTCGTCGGCCTGCCGCCCGAGATCGGGCTCTACGCGAGCATCTTCCCGACGCTGGCCTACGCGCTGTTCGGCCCCTCATCGCGCTTCCTCGTGATCGGCCCCGACACCTCGATCTGCCTGCTGCTCGGCTCGACGGTGACCGCGCTCGGGGTCACCGGCTTCGCCGACCGGGCGCCGGTGGTCGCCGGCCTGACGCTGCTCGTCGGGCTCGCCTGCCTCGCCGGCTCGGTGCTCAAGCTGGGCTTCGTCGCCAACCTGATCTCGCGCCCGGTGCTGGTCGGTTATCTCGCCGGCGTCGCGCTGACGCTCCTGGTCAAGCAGCTGTCGAGTGTGACCCAAGTTCCGCTCGAGGCGCCGGGGCTCGTGCGCCCGTTCATCGAGCTCGGCCGGCACTTCGACCAGATCCACTGGTGGAGCGTGGTGCTCGCGCTCGGCCTGCTCGCGATCCTGCGGGCGATGAAGCGCTGGACTCCGCGCATACCCGGGCCGCCGGTGGTGGTGGTCGGCGCGCTGGTGCTCTCGGCCGCGCTCGGGCTCGAGGCGCGCGGCTTCGACACGATCGGCGCGCTGCCCGCGGGACTGCCCGCGCTCGCGCTGCCGCGCTTCACCGGCGACCCGGCCGAGCTGACCATGGCGGTCGCCGGCCTGTTCGTGGTCAGCTTCACCAGCGGCATCCTCACCGCGCGCTCGTTCGGCCAGAAAGTCGGCGCGCCCAACCGGCCCAACCGCGAGCTCGCCGGATTCGGCGCCGCGAACATCGCCGCCGGCCTGTTCCAGGGCTTCGCTGTCACCGGCGCCGACAGCCGCACCGCCGTGGCGCTGTCGTCGGGCGGGCAGACCGCGCTGACCGGGATCGCCGCGGCGGGCACGGTCGCGCTCGTCGTCGCGTTCCTCACCGGCCCGCTCGCGCTGCTGCCCGAGGCCGCGCTCGGGGCGATCCTGCTCTCGGCGGCGATCGACCTGTTCGACCTCCACGCGTTCAAGCGCCTCGCGCGGATCGACCGGCGCGAGCTGTGGTTCGCGCTGGTGGCCACCGCCGGCGTGGTCTGGGTCGGGGTGCTCTCGGGCGTGTTCGTCGCGGTGATCCTCACGCTCGCGCACCTCGTGCTCAAGGTCTCACGACCCGAGCACCGGATCATGGGCTGGCACCCCGAGCGCGACACGCTGGTCTCGCTGCGCAGCCACCCGGACGCGCGGCTTTCGCCGCAGATCACCGTGTTCCTGTTCGAGGGCCCGGTGATGTTCCTCAACGCCGAATACTTCCGCCAGCGCGTGCTCGAGGCGCTCGAGGCCTATCCCGAGAGCCGCTGGCTGGTGCTCAACGCTTCGAGCATGACCCACGCCGACACCAGCACGGTCGACGAGCTCGAGACGCTCAAGGCCGTGCTCGACACGCGCGGTATCGCCCTGCTGATCGGCGGCGGCCACGGCGATTTCCGCGTGATCCTCGATCGCTCGGGGCTCAAGGACCTGATCGGCCGCGACCGCGTGCATCTGAACGGCCGCGAGGCGCTGCTCGCGGCCGAGAGGGAGCGTGACGCCTGAAGCTCAGTGCACCGGCGGGTCGGTGCGCGGGACCTGGTTGACCGGAGCCACCGGCTCGCCCGGCTCGCGCGGCGGCAACGCGTTCTCGGGCACGTCGTCGATCTGCATCGCCGGCGTCGGCACCTCGTCGAGATTGCGCACGCGCACGGTCAGCACTTCGCCGTCCCAGCCGATCTCGTTGAAGCTCGGGGGAGTCGAGCGCAGCCGCTGCGACAGCGTGCCCGCGCCGATCATCCGCACCGGCCCCGCGGGCGTCTCCTCGAGGATGTCGAACGGGTCGTGCACGTGTCCGCTGAGTACGCCGAGCACCGGGCGCCGGGCGAGCTCGGTCAACGCACGCTTGCCGTTGATCGTCAGCGCAGTGCCCTTGGTGCCCACCTCGCGCAGCGGGTGGTGCACCGTGACCAGCGCCTTCGTGCCGCGCGGCAGCGCGTCGATCGCCTCGAGGCAGCTGCGCAACGCGGCGCGCGAGACCCAGCCCTTCGACCAGTTCAAGCGCGGTTGCGCGCGCACCGCGGTCTTGAGCGGGACGATCGCCACGCCGGGCAGCTCGATCTCGCGCTCGACCAGCCCCTCGATCGCCC